>JASCXY010000217.1 GCA_030012235.1 Balneolaceae bacterium ANBcel3
GCAGCCCGGTTGCAGAAAGAGCACTGGGATGTTCATGTAATTGCGTCCGACTCCTGCTGGATTTGCCTGGCAAACGCATTGGTCAAACCGAATAACCGAACCATTGACGACCTGTGCGATTATTTGTCTTACCTGTCAGATAATTATGGCGGTACTTTTCAAAAGTGGGAGCTCGGCTCCACCTTTTGATGTATCGTTAAATGGCTCAACACCGAAATCCAACCCACTCCTTCTCAGACCTTGTTGAAGTAATGTCGATCCTCAGGAGAGAATGCCCCTGGGATCGCAAACAAACCCATGAATCGATCAAAGATTTGATGGTGGAAGAGATCTATGAAGCCATTGAAGCCATCGATAACAAGGATCCCGTCGAATTAAAAAAAGAGCTGGGAGACCTCTTGTTGCACGTAGTCTTTCATACAGAAATTGCCCGGGAATCAGGGGATTTCACTATGGAAGAGGTTATTTATGGCATTCAGGAAAAACTGATTCGCCGCCATCCCCATGTCTTTGATCAGGTAAAAGCCGACGACCCGGATACCGTGGTTCGCAACTGGGAGGACCTGAAAATGAAGGAAGCCGAAAGAACCTCTGTACTTCAGGGAGTTCCGGAGACACTTCCGGCATTGATTCAGGCTCAACGCATGCAGGAAAAAGCAGCAGCGGTTGGATTTGACTGGAAAACATGGGAACAGGCCTGGCCAAAGCTTAAGGAAGAGATGGAAGAGTTCAGAGAGGCCATGGAGTCCAATGATGCCTCGGAGATGAAAAAAGAGTTTGGTGATGTACTCTTTTCTCTGGTAAATGTCGGCCGGCTGGCAGGAATCAATGTGGAGGACGCCCTGCGCCTGACCAACAAGAAGTTCAAGCGACGATTTCAAAAAATAGAAGAAGTGTTAAAAGAGCGCGACATTGCATTGAAAGATGCAACCCTTGAAGAAATGGATGAAATCTGGAACACCGCCAAATCGGATACGTAAACCCGGGTATTCGACCATCCAGAAGTAAAAGAACCGCCTTTATTTTCCGGAGTTCAAAAGAGACTCAGCATAGGCATCCAACATCCGGATCAAATCTTCTTTTTCGTTGCCTCTGAATGTTTGCATTTCCTGTTTTTGAGCGGCAGGAAACAGAATATTATTCAAAATCAGACGATACCCGGGACTATTGGGGAATAAATCCAGTTCGGTAGGAGGGTCGCCCACGCGATGGGTATAATCCTCAGGATCGTGTCCGCCATAGAACGTAAAAAAGCCTTCGCCCAGGTTTCCGTGAAGGTATTTAACTTCATTTCTTCCCGGAGCTTCCGCCATAATAACCACGTTGCTCTTGATGGTTTCTTTCCTAAAAGCCGTTGACTGGCCATAAAACCCTTTGATACTGCTGACATGATTTTGGGTCAGCATTGTTGGAACCGGATCCCATTTGGCAGAGAAGTTAAACAGCGTGAAATAGTCCATTTCTTCATCCACTTCGGCCAGACGCGTCTGGTAGTCAGGGATGTCGATATTGGCGTGACGGTATTCGGCAGGATCCAGGGTTACTTCAAAATCTTTGAAGGCCAGGGTATGAGAGAAATCCAGCTTCTCATTGGCATTGGGATCCGCCGGATCGCCGTCAAACTCCATCGGAACGATGTCCACTTCGGTCGCGGCAAGTGCGATATCAAACGTATCGGCACCGGAACACATCGCAAATAAAAAGCCTCCTTCTTCGATGAAATCACGGATGGTCCATACCACCGCAAGCTTCATCTCGGATACTTTTTCAAAGCCCAGTTCGGAGGCCATATTCTCCAGATCCCGCACCTGGCGGATATACCAGGGCTGATTCCGGTAGGCAAACCAGAATTTCCCATGCTGACCGGTGAAATCTTCATGATGAAGGTGAAGCCAGTCGTATTCTTCCAGCACTCCGTCCAGAATTTCTTCGTTATAGATAACATCGTAGGGAACTTCCGCGTAGGTAAGAGCAAGCGTTACGGCATCGTCCCAGGGGAGGGTGTGATCGGGGGCATAGACAGCGATGCTGGGTGCTTTTTCGAGTTCAACTACGGCCATATTTACATTGGGCCTTTCCACCTCTTCAACAATCCGGGCTGCTTGCCCGGAGGAAATAGTCTCGATGCTGACACCACGTACACGGCTGTTTCGGACCAGGTTTTCGTGGTAGGGCGCCATAAAGCTTCCTCCCCGGTAGTTTAGCAACCATTTTCCCTGATACCCATCCAAAAGATGCTGATAGATTAAGCCATAGGCTTTCAGATGGTTTCTCTGCCCGTCATCCATCGGAATAAGAATATGTCCACCGGTGGACGCCGTTGACGAACTGAAAAGAATCAACAACAGTATCAGCGTTAGTGAAATCCGAAAAAAAGAAAACGATGATGAGTTTTTCATAAGTCAATGCAAGAGATTACATGTTTCATGTACCGGGTACAGAACGGTTCAATGTACGAATACGGGTTCTTGCCATTTCAGAATAATATCCTTCCGGGAAACGGATTAACAGGTCTTCGTAACGGACCATCACCTCATCAAAAGAGATCTGTGCGATGCTTCCTTCTGAAAAAACGGTTATGATTCCCTTCTCATCCAATGCCATTCCCAGTGCCTCGGGAAGCAATAGGCTATTTGTACCGGTGGATTGCTGTATGGTAAATACGAGTTCAGCAAGACGGGCACGTTCCCAGAGGAGGGTTTCTCCGATGGTCCCGAGCAAGGAAGGCTGTTGCGTAATTTGGTGGATCAGTCTATAGGCCGTTTCAGGATGGCAGGCTCTGATGGAGCGGATAAGCAGAAGTAGGGATTCTTCGTAAAGTGGGGTTCCCGGCTGTTCACTAAGCACTGGAAGCAAGGCGATAGCGGCATCGGAGTGATTTCCGGTGTCAAAATAAAAACGGGCACGGGAATACCTCTGGAGTGCAGGGTGTACTTCGCCATTGACATAACCCTGCTGAATCAGATAGCGGAGTTGGAGGGCGTTATTGGCAAAGTTGGAGTGGTTAAAACGTTCCAGAGAACGAAGCTGTAACCTGGAAAAGGTAAAATCACCCTGATAGAAATCCGAAAGGCCCAGATAAAACCGGCTTTTTTCAGCGGTTTGATCGCGTTCTGCCAGGCGGTTGCTTCGGGTTAATGAAACCCTTGCCAAAGAAAAATCTGATTCAAACATATAAATCCGGCCTTCTACATAATAGGCAAGGGCAAGGTCTTCATCACTTTGCGTCGCGTTGCGCATTCTTTCCAGATAGTATTCGGCCTCCACCGGATCCTTGAGATAATCCAGTGCCAGTTCGGCCTGAAGGGAAAGCGTTTGAAGCAGGCGTTCATAGGCAGGATATTCACGGGTAAGCTGGCCGACAGCATGGAATGCCTGCCGATACAGGGAGTCCGAAAGGCCGCCGAAATCGAGGTTTTGATCTTTAACCCAGGTGGCCCAATCCATATAGGTCCTGGATAATTCTTCGAAGCTTCTTGGCCTTAAAACATGCTGCTCGCGATCAATGTAGATTCTAAATGCCTGTTCCGCCAGTTCGAACTGCTGACGCATTCGCAGTTGCCGGGCGGTCCGGAACAGGCTATGATGCTGATAATCGGTTCGTTCTGCCAGGCTTCGGGCTGCTGCAAAGGCGCGCTGATAGAGGCCCCGCTCCATATTCAGCCAGACAAGCATATCACGGTAGATGGCATCCTCTCGGCTACCGGGACTCACGGATGTAATACGCTCTTCCAAAAGGACAATCCCCGTATCATAAAGCTGGCGTTCGTCCTGGTTAAGAAATTGACGCTGCAGACGGCTGACATGGTCTTCGTTGATGATCATCTGGTCAAAATAGATCTCCAGTGCCGGTTCATAATCGGCCAGAGCCAGGTAATTATCTGCAATATTAAAGGCAAACAATTGAGGTTCCCGAAGGTTCACCTGCGCTTTTTTATAGATCTCTATGGCATCTCTGAAAAGGCGGCGTTCATTCATCATTTCAGCGACCATCCGGTAACTGTGGGGGTTTGCTGCATGCTGTTCAATGACATTCGTCCATATTCTTACGGCTTCAT
>JASCXY010000218.1 GCA_030012235.1 Balneolaceae bacterium ANBcel3
TTGAGCGTCCTGTGCTTCTTTTCTCCGGAGGAAAAGACTCCATCGTGATGGTACACCTCGCACAAAAAGCGTTCGCTCCCGGTTCGTTTCCTTTTCCGTTAATGCATATTGACACCGGGCATAATTTTGAAGAAACGCTTCAGTTCCGGGACGATCTGGTGGCAAGGACAGGGGCAAGGCTTATCGTCGGACATGTGCAAGACAGTATCCACCAGGGGAAAGTAAAAGAAGAAACCGGGCCGGAAGCCAGCCGGAATGCCCTCCAAACGGTTACTCTGCTGGATACGCTTAAAGCCCATCAGGTGGATTGCGCACTGGGCGGTGGACGACGTGACGAGGAGAAAGCAAGAGCCAAAGAGCGTTTCTTTTCACATCGAAATGCTTTTGGGGAGTGGGATCCGAAGAATCAGCGGCCGGAACTGTGGAGCCTTTTCAATGGGAGAAAACAAGTAGGAGAGCATTTTCGGGTTTTTCCCTTAAGTAACTGGACGGAAATGGATGTCTGGCAGTACATCGCTGCAGAGAATATCCCCATTCCTTCCATCTACTTTTCTCACCAGAGGAAGGTCTTTAACCGCCGTGGAACCTGGCTGGATGATAACCCTTTTATTGAGCGCTACCCTGATGAAGAGGTTGTGGAAAAAACCGTTCGCTTCAGAACGATTGGAGATGCAACGTGCACCGGAGCCGTTCTTTCCCATGCATCGACTATGAAAGAAATAATTGCCGAAGTAGCCGCGGCACGTGTGACCGAGCGGGGAAACCGTCACGATGACAAACGGTCGGAGGCGGCTATGGAAGATCGTAAAAAACAGGGCTATTTCTAATTACGGATCATGCCTGACGTATCAAAGCAGAAAAGCATACATAGAGAAAACGAAATTTTATAATTATAAAAACATGAGTACAGAACAAAGTGAACATAGCGTAGCCGCGAGCAGGCCGGACAAAGACGCAGCCGGCTCCGAATCTTATCTTACGGATCCCGCCTATCTGAATATGGACTTGCTCCGGTTTACGACCGCAGGAAGTGTGGATGACGGAAAAAGTACGTTGATCGGGCGATTATTGTATGACAGCAAATCCATTTTTGAAGACCAGTGGGAGGCGCTGGAGACAACCGCACAATCCAGAGGAGAAGAAGGAGTGAACCTGGCGTTGCTGACCGATGGGTTGCGCGCAGAACGCGAACAGGGGATTACCATAGATGTGGCGTATCGGTACTTTGCGACACCGAAAAGAAAATTTATCATAGCGGATACCCCGGGACACGAACAATATACACGTAACATGGTGACCGGTGCATCCACCGCCGACCTTGCGATCGTTCTTCTTGATGCCCGGAAAGGAGTGCTGACACAAAGCCGGCGCCATGCTTTTTTATCATCGCTGTTACAGATCCCCCATTTGGTTGTTGCCGTAAATAAAATGGATCTGGTTGGGTACAGTGAAGAGCGTTTCGACGAAATTGTAGAAGATTTCAAAGAGTTTTCCAGGCATTTGAATGTCAATAATATTACGTATGTCCCTATTTCCGCCTTAAAGGGAGATAACATCGTGCATGGGAGCGAAGCGATGTCCTGGTACAAGGGAAGTACCCTGCTGCACCATCTTGAGCATGTAAAAGTGGATTCCCGAACCAATCCACACGACTTCAGGTTTCCGGTACAATATGTAATCCGCCCGGATCAGGATTACCGGGGATTTGCCGGAAGAGTAGTTTCGGGACATATTTCTTCTGGGGAAAACATAACGGTACTTCCCTCTGGAGAAACAACGCATATAACATCGATTCGGGGTGCCGATGGACCTGTTGACAAGGCCGAAGCCGGAGAATCTGTAGTTATTGAGCTCGACAGGGAAATTGACATCAGCCGGGGAGACATGTTGGTTCGGTCTCAAAATATTCCCCTGAATAGTCCCCGGTTTGAGGCGGTTATAAGCTGGATGAACCGGGAAGAACTCCTTTTGGATAAAAGCTACATCATTCAGCACACTTCCCGTACCGCCAAAGCCCGAATTACGGACATCCGGTATCGACTGAACATTGACACTCTTCACAGGGAAGATGCAGACCGGTTGGCTCTCAACGAAATCGGACGGGTGTTGGTTGAAACGTCAACTCCGCTCTTCTTTGACGCCTATAAACTGAATAATGCCACGGGAAGCTTCATTCTTATAGATCCCGATACCAATGTGACCGTCGGGGCAGGAATGATGCAAAGCCGAAGTACCTCTGCCCGTGATGTCACCAAAGAAGAAGTCCCTGCGAGCCGGAAGGAGGTGGAAACACGGCCAAAAGCCGAAGTATTTTCGGAGCCATGGAATATTGAACGCAAGATACGGGAAGAGAAAAACGGCCATAAAGCACAGGTGGTCTGGCTGACCGGCCCGTCCGGAGCAGGAAAAACGAGTATTTCAAAAGCGCTGGAGAAGAAGCTGTGGGATAAAGGGTTCCGGACGGTACTGCTGGACGGAGATCAACTCAGACATGGGTTGAATCGCGATCTTGGATTGAGCGATGATGACCGCAAAGAGAATATCCGCCGGGCTGCGGAAACGGCGAAGCTCTTTTTTGAGCATGGCAATATTGTACTCTGTGCGTTCATTTCACCCTTTCGTGCCGGTCGAAAATGGATCAGGGAGCAGTTTCCTGAAGAAAGCTTTGTCGAAGTCGGAGTGCAGGCCAGCAAAGAAGAACGTATCCGGCGTGATCCGAAGGGGCTCTATAAAAAAGCAATCAAAGGCGAGTTGTCCGGTTTAACCGGATTTGATGCGGACTATGAAGAGCCCGGAAAAGAGGCCTGGTTTGTAGATACAGAGCAACGCTCTGTTGAACAGGCGGCCTCGGATCTCATGGAAAAAATCATTGAACGCATAAAATTATAACAGAAAACGCCGGGTTGGGGCGTTGCGGAGGCCTTCCAGGACTGGGGCCTCCGTTTTTCTGTTATTTTGAAATGAGGATCCGGATAAACCCTTTTCCGGACGGCTGATGCTTCGTCTACCTTCCGATGTTCATCGCAAGGTATATGTCCGTGCAAAGAAGGAAGGTAAGAGCCTGAATGAATACATATCTGAAAAACTAACCCTGGCAAAATAACAAGAGCCTCACGCCGGCGAATTTGCGTTTGGTTGCTCAATGTTTCTGTTAGAGCTGCACATGGCCGGTATCGCAAATGTGCAGATGTCAAAGATCCCGGGGCTGTATCTATACCTTAAAACAAAGGCCCTTCACCACAATGCAAAAGGGTCGTTTCCGAAACATCATGGATGCGTCCGTCGATGCCAATGGCGATGTTCTTCCGCCGAAATACGATTTCATAGATCCCTTGAACCGTAGTAAACGTAAGCATATATCCGTTTTCTATGGTTTTCATTTCAGACAAGGGCTTGCTCCCAAGCTTGTTGATCCGGCTTTCAGAGCAGGGGCTGATCCTTGAATACGTGGAGGCCATTTGTGCTAATCCGTCTGTATCGGTGACAAGGTGCCGGGAGGCTGAAAAAGCATTTCCCAGGTCTTTGGTAAGAAACGTATAATAGGAGAACGCTTCATCCGGAGATGAAATTGGCGAGAAAATGATCCGGCTATTGTCGGCCGTCATGGGGCAATACCGGTTTTCAAGCGTAATAAACGGATACGAACCATGATCTCCGCCACCGAGCATGGTTATCTGTTGGAAGATGTTGGCATTCTCAAACCGAATGTCGAAAGGAGCTTCTATTTTTCTTAAATGGCTTAATGACTCGTTGTACCAGGAAAGCAAAGCAAGATAGGCGGAAGTCGAATCGGCGGTTACACACTCTTCAAGGAGCTCAAAGCAGTCCATTTCGGAAAGGCCGGTGCAGGGATCACTGTAAGGCTCAAGCTCCACAGAAGGATTTTCGGCAGAACAGCTAAAGAGAAAAATGAACGTAGAAACAGCGCCAATAAAGAAGAAGGGAGCTCGTAGGGAACACATAGCTTTAAATAATTGGAGAAGTGGCATTTGTTACGTTGAATATATGTAAACTATTGCAAGAAAAA
>JASCXY010000219.1 GCA_030012235.1 Balneolaceae bacterium ANBcel3
CATTGATGCGCAGGTCTTCATACGAATATCCGAATATCTTCTGACGATGGAGGATATCTTCAGGCCGGATATCAGGGTTTTCATACGAAATCCCTGACGCTGTTTTAGAAAACGAGACCAAGTTATCGTCCAGCCATTGTCTGTATGGATGTTCTCCGGCGATTTCAGATTTAATCTCATCGTCACTGATAATCCTTCCCTGAGTGGTATCGATGAGCAGCATCCTGCCCGGCTGCAATCGCTCTTTATAGAGGACATCCTCAGGCTCAATTTCAAGCACACCTACTTCTGAAGCAAGCACCACCATACCACTTCTGGTCACATAATACCGTGATGGACGAAGTCCATTTCGATCCAGGTTTGCTCCAACTACTTTACCATCGGTAAAAGCAACCGATGCCGGGCCATCCCAGGGCTCCATCATACAACTATGAAATTGATAGAAAGCCTTCAGGTCGTCATTCATCGTTTCATGTCGCTCCCATGGTTCAGGGATCATCATCATCATGGAATGCGCAAGAGAGCGTCCGGTAAGCGAAAGAAATTCCAAACAGTTATCAAACTTGGCGGAATCACTGCCGTCTTCCTGAATAATTGGAAGTACTTTATGAATGTCATCGCCAAACAATGCAGAGGCAAACTGCTGGCCGCGGGCATGCATCCAGTTTTGATTTCCCTGCACCGTATTTATTTCACCATTGTGAATGATGTAGCGATAAGGGTGTGCCAGTTTCCAGCTTGGGAATGTGTTTGTACTAAAGCGGGAGTGAACAAGTGCAATAGCAGAGCGTATATCCGGATCATTAAGATCCGGAAAATAGAGCTCTACCTGATTGGGGGTCAACATTCCCTTATAAACGATGGTACGTGAGGAAAGGCTGTTCATATAGTAAAAATCCTTATGTGCCTTTCCAAGGTTCGACTTTTCTATCGCCAGGGTACTACGTCGCCGGGCAATGAATAATTTCCTTTCGAAATCCAGTTCTGTTTCTATGGAACCTGGTTTTTTTACAAAAAACTGACGAACAACCGGCTCAACCCGTACGGCAGTGTCTCCCAGGCTTGAGTTATTTGTAGGCACTTTTCTCCAACCCAGCAAGGGAAGACCTTCCTCTTTAAGTACACGCTCAATGGTTAATTCACAAAATCTTCGCTGATCTCTTTCTTCCGGCAAAAAAACCATTCCAACCCCATAATTCCCCGGATCCGGCAATTCAAATCCAAGGCCTTCGCAGGAGCGCTTCATGAAATAATGCGGTATTTGCATAAGAATTCCGGCACCATCGCCCGTATTTGGCTCGGCTCCGGTAGCTCCCCGGTGATCCAGATTGCGTAACACGCACAAGGCCTGTTTAACAATATCCCGGGTTTGCTCGCCATTGATATTAACGACAAATCCTATACCACATGCATCATGTTCTTTTGAGGGATCGTACAATCCCTGCCCCGGCGGGGTCAGGTTTTCCATAATGTTCATACTCCTGTTTTTTTGGAAAAAGTGTTTCTCTAAACCTGTTCACCCACCCGATCATCCGGTGGGTATTGTAGCCGAAAGACAGGTATCCTTCCGTGAATTAAACCTTCAATTTATGACAGAAACCAGAAAGTGGAAACATTTGTCCCACCGCATTTTCTGATGACATCAAAAATGCCTGCTTTATCGATTCTTTTACCGATTTTTAATACCGTTCGTTTACACCAACCGTTTAAGAAACGGTATATCCTAACTCTAACTAACTATTAATTCTTATAGCCCTGTAAATATTACTAAAAAAATTGTGCCAATCAATTAAAAATCCGGTTTTTATTAAGTTTTTTGATGTTTTTGCCTATTATAGGCTAAAAAAGCGCTATCATATTTGAGATTTTTTTATGGTATTTGCCTTAAATTTGTCTTATGTATTTTTGATGATTTTATCTTGCATATTGATTCTTCTGAAAAACCGTATCCTGACAATACCTGTGGTATTTATGTAAACAGAATATCGACTTTTTCAGGTCGTTATGAATAGTATGTATCGTGCACAGCAATACCCTTACTCAAAAGCCATCCGCTATGATTCCCTCTCAGCTTACTCCGTCCCAAAACTCTTTTTGATCGTTGCTCTTCTTGTTTTAAGTACGCTGCTTATCACTTCCTCTTGTGACCTTATGGACTCAGAAAAAGAAGCCATTGAAGAAGATTCAAATGAAGTCGTTTCTGAAGCAAGAAAAAGGATTATTGAGGAATCGAATACTTTTACCTTTGATCTGTTGTCGATGGTAGCGCAAGATAACGCTCAGGAAAGCTTTTTTGTATCACCGTTGAGTATCACTCTGGCTTTTGGCATGGCTTTGAATGGTGCTGATGGGCATACCTATGACCAAATGAGGGACTTCTTCGGGCTACAAGGCCTATCCAATGAGGAAATCAACAAAAACTTTCAAGCCCTTTCCCGATATCTGACCGAACTTGATCCATTGGTACGGATGCAAATAGCCAACTCTGTCTGGTATAGGGATACTTTTGAAGTACTGACCGACTTTCTGGAAACCAACAGGCATTATTTTGATGCCGAAATTGAATCGCTGGATTTCAGTGATCCAAAAGCTCCGGATATCATCAACTCCTGGATCCATGAAAAAACCCACGGGTTGATTGATGAAATGATTGAAGATATCAGTCCACAAACTGTTATGTTCCTCATAAACGCCCTCTACTTTCAGGGCGACTGGGCCATTCAGTTTGATCCCGAGCAAACGCGTGACGCCCCTTTTACTACGGTCAATGGAGAACAGACGACGGTTCCCATGATGCAGGTCTCAGAGGAATTCTATCATTATGCCGTGGATGACTGGAAGGTAATTGACTTGCCTTATGGGGATCACCATTATCGTTTTACCGCTTTTCTTCCGGCCGATCAGGATTCTTATAACGGCTTTGCCGACTCCTTTTCCAGGCAGCACTATCAAGATCTTCTCGGACGCCTCTCCAAAGATACCGTCGATGTCTATATCCCGCGTTTTGAAATAGACTTCGATTACGAAAATATCAAAGAGGATCTGATCCACATGGGACTTGCATACCCCTTCTCCAGGGACCGACTGGCCGACTTTAGCCGTATATCTGCCAACGAACCTCTCGAAATATCTGATGTCATGCACCGTGCGGTGATTAGCGTAGATGAAGAGGGAAGCGAGGCGGCGGCTGTAACCGTAATAGAAATTATCCGAACCAGTATTGGTGAACCAGAACGCGCGGTAATACGACTTAACCGCCCGTTTATTTTCTTTATCCGGGATGCAGCATCCGACAGTATTCTGTTTATGGGATTTTATGCGGGAACCTGATGCAGACGGGGACTTCTATGTATAGACTAAACGGATACCTGCCGCTTAATCAATGACATCATCGCCCCGGAGAACATCTCCAAAGGTATTGTCCGATGCGGCAAGTACCAGGGCCGTGGTCGGAAGACCATCCAGTTTTCTATGCAAATTGAGGTAGTAATTAGAGAAGTTTTCATCCGGCTGAGCCATTCCCAGGAAAATGAGATCTGCATTATTTGAACTTTCTGCCAGGATATCCCGAAACGCCCTGCCATTCGACAACAAAACGTTTGTTTCAGCCTTGATTCGAATCAAGTGAAGAATACGGGATAGATTCGTTTTCGCTTTTTCAACACCCTGTTCATCGTGAACAACCATTTTAATTCTGATTGTAGCGTTTCTCCAGGCATGGCTGCTTTTAAGCAAATGTGCCAAAATCATCAAAAGGCCTCCATTGCCCTGCAAACCACCCCACCATACATCTATAATACGTCTTTTCCCGAAGAGCGATTCTTTATTATCGTGGATGATAACTACGTTGCGGTTTAGACTGTGAAAAGAAGCGATGACCCGGCTGTATTTATCGATCATTTCTTCGTTTTCCGTATCGCCCATGATGATGGTATTAGGGACAAGATCCCCGAGTCCGTATGATTCCACCAGACGTTCCATTCCTTCATAAGGATCCGGTGCAGAGGTTACCCTG
>JASCXY010000022.1 GCA_030012235.1 Balneolaceae bacterium ANBcel3
GCGGTTAAAAGCTATGTGAGTAAAGGCAGGGTGGATCAGGAGCAGGCACAGGCACCGGATGATTCACCGGCAGCGGATCATTATAAGATTGCCTATGATGTGAATAATCCTTCCGGTGCCGATCAGGGGCTGATACTCAACGGAGAACTCACCGATGTCAAATATGCCTATGCCCGTTGCTGTAACCCCATTCCGGGAGATGATATTGTAGGATTTATCAGCCGTGAAGGAGATATTAAAATTCACCGGGTTAGCTGTAAAAATACGCGCCATCTGATCAAAACAGATGGCGAACGCATCGTTGATGTCTCATGGGCTCGAAACGCTGGAACACAATTTATGGGAGCCGTCCGGGTACTTGGTGAAGATCGGGTCGGATTGGTCAGTGACATCTCAAGTGTGATATCAAAGTCCCTGCAGACCAATATGAAAAGTATTAATGTCACCAGTGACAGCGGTATGTTTGAGGGAACCCTCATTATTCTGGTGGATGATATCGCCCATCTGGAAAAAATAATCAGCAATATAAAAAATATAGACGGTATCAAAGAAGTATACCGATATGAGTAATATTTCTTAATGATCGGAATTGCGGTTTGTTTATCGATCAGTAAATTGTATATTTAACTTCATAGTAAACAGTCTATTATATCATTACCACTTATCCTATCTGCGGATACTAAAAGAATTGACGGGAAGGCCTGCTGGCGACCATATTATTCAGTGTCTTTCTTCAATCTATTTTGAACATATATACAATTAACCCACTTAAACTATTGACATGACTTACACAAAAAGAGATATAGTACGTCGTATTTCAGAAAAACAGAACGTTCCTATGGTTCAGGTTGAGCCGTGGGTCGATGCCGTAATTGATGCCATGCGGGATACCATGATGGATGCTAATCCAACGTGCCGCATAGAAATTCGTGATTTTGGAGTTTTTGAAGTGAAGGTGACCAAAGCCAAGCCAAAAGCCCGTAATCCGAAAACCAATGAAGTGATTTATGTTCCTGAACACAGGAAGACTCACTTCAAGCCAAGCAAACTGCTGAAGGAGTTTCTGCGTCAGCCGCTTGAAAAAAAGCAAATGGAAGAAGCTTAAATAGTAGATCAGGTTAACAAAAATGCAGCGAATCCTGGGCGTCGATGTCGGCCAGAAACGTATTGGAATTGCCCGGTCGGATTTCACCGGTGTATTGGCGAGTCCGCTGGGTACATTTTCTGCCGAGGAGGCCATAGAGTGTATTGCCGGGTTGTGCCAGTCCGGAGAAGTGAAAAAAATCGTTGTAGGATGGCCTCTGACGCTCCGGGGTATGGAAGGGCCTTCGGTGGAAATGGTCCGCGTGTTTATCGGAAAGCTGGAAAAAAAGACCCGGAATATTCCGATTGAAACACTGGACGAACGCTTTACTTCAACCATGGCACAGCAATCCATCCGGGATTCAGGTGCCGGAAAAAAGAAAAGGCAAAAAAAGGGGTTGATAGATTCAACCGCAGCCACTATACTCCTGCAAAATTATCTTGACGCCTTGTAACTAAGTTGAAATGCCCGTACTGCCTATTGTAACCTATGACGACCCGGTCTTGCTTGCCAAAGCGGACCTTGTCCACCCGGATCACCCCGATATTCAAACACTCATTGATGACATGTTTGATACCATGTATGAGGCCGATGGGGTCGGCCTGGCTGCTCCACAGGTTGGATATAGCCTTCGACTCTTTGTTGTGGACGCCGATGTGATCACCGAAGATCAGGAGGAGGCAGAAAGCTATGGCCCCCGGGTCTATATTAATCCTGATATTGAAGCGATTGGTGAGGAAACCTGGTCTGCAGAGGAAGGGTGCCTGAGCCTGCCGGAAATCCGGGAAAAGGTCACCCGTCCACATCGAATTAAAATTCGTTATCAGGACAGAGATTTTAAGACATGTGAAGAAGAGCATGAAGGCTGGTTTGCCCGCGTACTACAACACGAATACGACCATTTGAATGGTGTCCTTTTCATTGATTACCTGGGCGCATTGCGTAAAAGACTGATCAAAAACAACCTGGAAGAAATACGATTGGGCAACGTAAAAACCGAATATCAGCTGGCACCAAAAGCACTATGATACCGCATCCCCTGAGATTGGTATTTATGGGTAATCCCGGATTTGCTGTTCCGGCGCTTCGGACATTGGCTCAAAGTATGCACTCGGTTGAGTGTGTGGTCACCGGAACGGATAAGAAAAGAGGGAGGGGAGGTAAAAAGAGCCCGTCGGAGGTTAAATCTGAAGCAAATATGCTCGGTCTCCCGGTATACGAGTGTGATGATCCATCGGAACAGGAACTACAAAAGCTGCTGAAAACCATTCGGCCGGATCTTCTCGTGGTGGTCGCATATAAAATGCTCCCTTCTTCGGTTTTAGCTATTCCAAAGATCGGTTCGGTAAACCTGCACGCATCACTTCTTCCGAAATACAGAGGTGCCGCACCTATCCATCATGCCATCATGAATGGAGAAAAAGAGACCGGATGTACGGTTTTTTTGCTGGATGAGGGCATGGATACAGGAAAAATCATTGCCACTTCTTCGAGTGAAATTGGCTGGATGGAAACAACGGGCGATGTGTATCACCGCCTGATGCATGTGGGTGCAGAGCTACTGCTTGAGGCGGTCCAGGCGCTGGCCAGTGGTACTTATACACTCAAAGAGCAGGGGGATGGAGGGGATACACGTGCACCCCGGCTTCGTCCTGAAGATGCCAGGATCCGATTCGATCAGGATGGAATCCGGGTTCATAATCATATTCGGGCTATGAACCCATTTCCTGGTGCATGGACTATGTTCATGGACAAAAAAATAAAATTGATTCTATCGGCACCGGCCATGGATATACAAACTCTTGCCCCCGGGACGGGCAGAGTGATAAACGGGAAGGCGATGGTAGGATGTAACCCTGGTTCTGTTGAAATCCTGAAGGTGCGCCCTGAAGGAAAAAAAGAAATGGACGGGGTCTCTTTTATTAATGGATGCGAAGGCGAAGTCGTCTTTTCCTAAAGCTTTTTTTATGAAAAAAAAGGGGTTTTAACTACCTTGACGCAAATCTTCCTTTCTTTTTCAAAAATAAACGAAAAAATAGTTGCAAGATTTCTCACAAGTCCGCATCATTGCATGAAATTATTTCAACCGAAATTGTGTAAAGATTTATGGAAAACACATCTCTCATAGAAGCATGTAAAGCAGGTGACCTGGAGGCGATCAAAGCGTGCCTGAAAGAAGGACAGGATATCAACGCCGTCTCATCAACCGGCTCTTCACCATTGATGTATGCTGCTCAGAATAATCAGATGGAAGCTGTAAGCCTGTTACTGAAAAAAGGTGCCGATGTGAACATCAAAAATAAAATTGGTGGAACGGCATTGAATCGCGCTGCTGAATACGGTAACCTCGAACTGATGCATCTGCTTTTTGAAAACGGTGCAGAGATCGGTCCGCTTGCATTGATGATTGCTTCCCGTGAAGGACAGCTTGAAGCAGTAACTCTTTTGGTTGAAAAAGGGGCGGATATAAATGCTACACAACACTGGGGGCAAACGGCCCTCATGTTTGCCGCTCGGGAAGGCCATCTTGAGGTCGTAAAATATCTCATTTCTATGGGTGCCGATGTGAAAATAAAAGACAAGAACGGGTACACCGCTCTGAATCACGCGGTTGAAAATGAACACTCCGACCTGGCTGTCGTATTGAGAAGCGCCGGAGCTACCGAGAGCAGAGCAAAGAAAAAAGTGGCCGTCATTAGAAACGACGATGATGACGATGATGACGACAATGGAGATTCTGATGACATTGACCTGGGGGGAGAGGATATTTCAGATGATGTAGAGTCTCCGGAGGACTAGCCTGCGTTATATTCCGGCAATCTTTTTTAAAAGGTACCGGAATGTTTTAAACAATGTATAGAGAGAGTATTCGTTTCCCGGGTTTACAGCATCAAAGTTCGGTGTCTGCAGAGGCCTTTTTGATGCGGGGCCGCTTTGCCTGTTTTATCCGTGTTGAACCACTTGATAAAAGGCATTATTAGTGGTAAATTTGGGCGGTTTGAAAAAAACATTTATTGACGGATCTTTATTTAGGTTTTAATTCCCTATAAGTGTTTAATTATTAATCTGATATCTAAAACAAGGACTCGAATTATGTCAAGAATTAAAGTTGGAATTAACGGTTTCGGTAGAATTGGAAGGCTGGTAACTCGTGCCATCCTCGCAAACTACAACGATAAAATTCAGATCGTTGCTGTTAATGACCTTACGGATGCAAAAACACTTGCTCACCTTTTCAAATATGACTCTGTTCATGGAAGGTTCAACGGTGAAGTAAAAGCTGAAGGCAACAACCTCGTTATTAATGGCGATACGATCAAAGTGAGTGCAGAAAGAGATCCGGCAAACCTGAGCTGGGGAAAAGACGGTGTACGTACCGTTGTTGAAAGTACCGGTTTCTTTACCAGCAGTGATGCTGCTTCCAAGCACCTTCAGGCCGGTGCAGAGAAAGTGATTATTTCCGCTCCTGCAAAAGGCGATGTTACTACCGTGGTTCTCGGAGTAAATGATGACGCTATTGCTGATGATGTGAACATCTATTCCAACGCCAGCTGTACAACAAACTGCCTCGCACCAATGGTAAAAGTACTTGACGAAGCGTTTGGTGTTGAAAAAGGCTTCATGACAACCATCCACGCTTATACCGGCGACCAAAGCACCGTTGACAGCCCGCACTCTGACCTTCGTCGTGCACGTGCTGCCGCTGTAAATATCGTACCTACTTCTACAGGTGCTGCCAAAGCCGTAGGACTGGTTCTTCCTCACCTTAATGGTAAACTGGATGGTGGCGCAATGCGTGTACCTGTTCCAACCGGTTCATTGACCGACTTTGTTTGCCAGGTGAAAAAAGATACTACTCTTGATGAAGTGAAAGCTGCTTTCAAAAATGCGGCTGACGGACCTCTCAAAGGAATTCTTGAGTATACCGAAGATCCTATTGTTTCTACCGATATCATTGGTAATCCGCACTCAACCATCGTTGATGCTGATGTTACCAAAGTAGACGGCAAACTGGTTAAAGTTGTTGGTTGGTATGACAACGAAGCCGGTTACTCTAACCGTACGGCTGACCTGATCCTCCGCATCGGCTGATCGGTCTTGTTTTCTTAAAAAGGAGTGCCCGTTTACGGGCCTCCTTTTTTTTATCTGAAAGAAAGGTACCTTTTTCTTGAAGAACTCGGGATGTAGCGCAGCCCGGTAGCGCGCCTCGTTCGGGACGAGGAGGTCGCAGGTTCAAATCCTGTCATCCCGACTCCATGTGAAGGCCGGTTTATTCTGAATAAACCGGCCTTTTTTATTTCATCAATTACCTGCATTGCTATCAGAATGGTGATCACTGGTACGGTTTATTCTACCTAAGAAGCACAAATTTGGGAGGTATCGTCCTGATCTTCCAATTCAATGCTCCTGCCCATTATATTCACCCCATTTTCATTCAACTATTAAGGAATGGAGAGGGCATCCCCCGTCTTCCTTCCACATCAGGACAAGGCGTCCTCTATCAATTTTTCAGGAGATCCTAAACGGTAGATTATTTTACCTCTATTTCTTTCTCGGAACAGTATAATTTAAGATGGCCGGGAAAAAGTCCGGGTTGCTTTTTCCGGATCGATTACCTGTTTTCAAGCCCTGGAGCCCGAAAAGTTCGCCGGAACCTTCCGCCATTTTTTTAAAAAAATCCTGTATTCACATAATCTTCAATTTTATATCTTAAACATATAGTATGATGTAAGCGTTATTAAGAAGTAAGTAGTCCTGACCATTATTAGAAGTAGCATGTGTAGTGGGTGTTTTAAATGGAGTTGTTTTGCAGCATCGGAGTTTTGTCCGGCTGAACGAAGACAGAACTCCATTATGGAAACACATCGTGAACTTGTGAATCGATAAGACTGCAAACCAGCCCATTATAGTATTTCCGGAAGCAGCAAGTAATACATTATTATTTGTTTGGCCTTTTTGGACGTAGCAGATCGCCCTTCTACCAGAAAAAAGGCAGCATATCGTCTTGAAGCGATGCTGTAAATACGTATCCAAAACGTGGGAGGTTTATCATGTCTGATCAATCAGGTAGTGACTATGGTACTAGGCAACGCGTCGGACTGTTTTTAGGGCCGGCTGTATTTCTTCTCTTTATAATATTACCTTCACCGGAGGCACTCTCTACAGAAGCCTGGCATGTGGCTGGAGTAGGCCTCTTTATGGCTATTTGGTGGGTATCCGAGGCCATTCCTATTCCGGCGACGGCACTTTTGCCGATTGTATTATTCCCGATTCTTAAAGTGGGTCCTGTAGCCCAGGCAACAGAGCCTTTTGCCAACCCCCTGATTTATTTGTTTATGGGAGGGTTTATCATTGCTTTGGCCATGGAGCGCACCAACCTGCATAAAAGAATTGCGTTAAATGTAGTGTTGCTGGTTGGAACTCGTCCAACTTCTATTATTATTGGATTTATGATGGCAGCGGCATTTCTGAGCATGTGGGTGAGCAATACAGCCACCGCAATGATGATGTTGCCAATTGTACTGTCCATCATTGCCCTGGTGGAAAGTGACCATGCCATGGAAACCGGTGATTTCAAAACCAACTTTGCTTTGGTTATGCTTTTATGCCTGGCGTATGCATGTAATATCGGTGGGATCGGTACACTTATCGGTACACCTCCTAATGCCCTTATGGCGGGATATATGCTCGATAACTATAATGTCGATATCGGATTTGCGCAGTGGATGATGCTGGGT
This sequence comes from Balneolaceae bacterium ANBcel3, assembly GCA_030012235.1. Classification (GTDB taxonomy): domain Bacteria; phylum Bacteroidota; class Rhodothermia; order Balneolales; family Natronogracilivirgulaceae; genus JASCXY01. The sequence goes on from JASCXY010000022.1 coordinate 6,823, forward strand.
GTGCCACTGGTGATTGTTTCGTTGCCCATTGTATTTATCACTTTAACAAGATTTGTATTCCCGGTTAAACTGAAAGAAATCCCCGGTGGCAGAGAGGTAATCCGTAAAGAACTGGCCCAGGCCGGACCGATGACCCGGGGTGAGAAAATGGTGGCGGTTGTATTTACGACTACAGCATTATTATGGATTTTCCGGCCAACCCTCGAGTCTTTTGTACCGAATATATCGGATACTGGAATTGCTATTTTTGGAGCAACAATTATGTTTTTACTCCCGCTTAACTTTAAGGAAGGTTCGTTTGTATTGAACTGGGAAGACGCGAAAAAATTACCCTGGGAGGTACTCATATTGTTTGGTGGTGGATTGAGTCTTGCCGGTGCAATTACCAGCACAGGCCTGGCGGACTGGATCGGATTGTCTCTCAGTATATTTGACTGGGTTCCGATTATAGCATTGGTTATGATTTCACTTTTAGTGATTATTTTCCTGACCGAAGTTACCAGTAATACTGCTACAGCAGCAGCATTTTTGCCGATTTTGGCATCGGTGGCCGTTGCCATGGGCCAGGATCCCCTGATGCTTGCGATCCCTGCGGCTATAGGTGCAAGTTGTGCATTCATGCTTCCGGTAGCTACACCGCCTAATGCTATTGTTTACGGCAGTGGCCTGGTAAGTATACCGCAAATGGCCCGGGCAGGATTTGTGTTTAATATCCTGATGGTGTTTGTAATTACAGGTATGTTATACCTGCTTATCGGACGTGTATTTGGTGTTATGTTGTAAGTTTTTGATCGAATAAATAAGCGACGAAAGGCAACTCCATAAAAAAAGCCCTTATATCTAACGATATAAGGGCTTTTTTGTGTTGAGCGAAAAACGGGACTCGAACCCGCGACCCCAACATTATTACGACAGGTACACACAGCGGTACACTCTGCGGATTCAAAAACGGCTAACAGGTACACTCAGAGGTGACACGAATGTGTAAGGAAAATGCCACATTATCCAAAAAAAAAGGCGACTTCCAGTGTTTAATGCTGAAAATCGCCGTTTTTAACGTTGAGCGAGAAACGGGACTCGAACCCGCGACCCCAACCTTGGCAAGGTTGTGCTCTACCAGCTGAGCTATTCTCGCTTAAGAGAATTCAAATATACAAAGAAACGTACTACTTTGACAAGCATCTTTTTACTTTTTTCTGAGCAAAGCAGGGAAGTTTTTGTTTAAAATAACGGGCTTTTAAGGCAAATGAATTATTCTATATACGTGCCTTATGGCGGGTTTTTGCAGACCGTATCCATTCTTTGAGCTCTTCCTTCGAAGACGGGGTCTGTGGCCGGTCACGATCACGGTCGACGATACAAAAAAAGCCCAAAATGGATCCACGATCGGCATGAAACTGATGGATACTCCCGGGTGCGACATAAACCGTATCCATCGGCTCAATCGCGTGATACTCCTCATCCAACAGAATATGTCCACGCCCTCTTGTTATAAAGACGGTATGTGGATGTTGATGACGCTCAAGGGAAGAGTACCCGTTTTCTTCGATTTCAAAATATCGAACCTGAATACCTAACGCCTGTTCGTCAGACTCATTTCCAAGAAGAGTATAACGGCTGATGTCTTTGAACCCGGTACCATCGGTCTTATACTCTTTTTTTTGAATACCCGGCCAGGTAAATTCGGTGCAGCGTATAATTTTTGAGGAATTAGACATAGTAATACTCGTAACAAAATCCAGAGATTATGAAGGTAAAATACTGTCAGAAAAGGATTTGGATGCTTGAAAAACTCCATCTGGATGAGAGTATAAGCTTCCTCCGATTAAAAAGGTAGTATCTTTTCCATAAAGTTCCAGCCATTGTTTCATTTCGGATGCATCCAGTCCGCCACCGGGTGTAGGGAAAGATGCGGGGTAAGGCATCCGGGATGTCCTGCACCAGGAGTTGATAGACCGACAGCTCTCTTCGGGAAAGCTGAACCGGCCTTTGCTGTTGGGATAAATTACAAAATCAGCTCCTAATGCTCTGAAGAGCCCACCGTAGAATAACCCGGGCTCTATTCCATGCAGAAGTCTTGCATATTCGCTTCTTTGTTCCGTTGGAATGTTGCTGATATCCGTATATGCTGACGATGAACGAAGTTTAAGTATTTCCTGCAGGATGGGATGATGAACGGCATATAAACCACTAAAGGAGGGATGTGCCATGAGCGGGAGTTTTTGCTCCATTTGTGAAAGCTCATGAATCAATCCAGGGCCTGTCAGCATAGGAGCTACAAGGACTCCGTCTGCTCCAATTTCTGCTGCCCACTCATAACGCTGACGTGCAATCGCCGGTTCAGCCGAAATATTTGGGAAATAACGGGCTCTTCGTCCGGTTTTTTGTGCAGCCCTATCCAGGGCTTCCAGGCATGCGGTAACCCGTTTCTGAAAAGGAGCGGCTGGCTGATCTGCCAGTCCGTGGTCATCTTTAATGATATCAATCCCCCCAAGGGCAAATTGATAAGCAAGAGCCGCGAGTGTACTGGGGTGGGATCCCATGGGTTTCAGAGCGGTACAGGAGAGGGCTCTGTGTTCAATACCCCATTTCTTTCGTAATCCGTCGATACCGAAGGCTGGACCCGAAAAAACATCCGATAATACACGGCTCCAGGATATATCCAGTACACAGATTCCTGTTTTCATGGATATGTTCCCGAACAGCAGATTCAAGAACTGAACCGGATCCTTTCCGATGTTTTCAGATGGCCATTCGATGGATACGATGAAGAGCCAGTCGTTGATTCGGACATTCTCTTTGACGGTTCCTTTGACATACTCAACACCGGCTTTGTGAACTACCTGATCCGGAAGCTCAGCACTCTGTTCGAGCTGAAGTGCCAAAATTTTATCTTCGGCGCTTTCACCCGGACAGAGGGTAAGCAGGTACGTTATGCTAAAGGAAGACATACTCCGAGGTGCCGGTTAATCCGGCACGCTAATTTGTCAAAGCTCACCGACAATCATCGTTTCCGTTCGGCCCGGGCCGGTAGAGACGATGGTAATCGGGATGTCAAGATACGCAGAAACAGCTTCCAGGAAGGTGCGGGTTTCTTCAGGAAGTTCGTTGTACGAGTTGCTGTTACGAGTTGTTTTTCCTTTCCATCCTTTATATTCGGTATACACCGGTTCGATGGCTTCCATATCAGAAATTTTCAGAGGGAAACGAGAAACTTCCTTTCCGTCAATGATATACGATGTACAGGCTTTGACGGTCTCGAATCCATCAAGAACATCCAGTTTGGTGATAACCAACTCATTTACACCATTTATTTTACAGGCATATTTGAGGGCTACCAAATCCACCCAGCCACAACGGCGGGGCCTTCCTGTCGTCGAACCGAACTCGTTACCGGCTTTTCTTAGTTCTTCACCGTCATCGTCATGCAATTCTGTTGGAAACGGACCATTTCCGACACGGGTACAGTACGCCTTGGTTATCCCCATCACTTTGTTGATGGCTGTAGGAGGAATACCTGATCCGCAGCAGGCACCGCCGGCAGTCGGAGATGAAGAGGTAACAAAAGGATACGTTCCGTGATCAATATCCAGAAGCGCCCCCTGAGCACCTTCAAGCAGAATATTCTTTCCTTCGTCGATGGCATCGTGGATGAAGTGGGTCGTATTTCCAATAAATGGACGGAGCTTTTCTGCTGCAGAGAGGACCTCATCCACCATTTCATCCAGTGCAAGAGGCTTTTCTTTGAAATAGGCCAGTTGCTGATTTATTTCGGCCAGGTTGACTTCCATCTTCTTACGCAATACGTCGGCATCCAACAAATCCATAATACGGATTCCGACCCGTGATATTTTATGGACATAAGCAGGTCCGATTCCACGGCCTGTTGTACCAATTTTTCCCTCGCCCAGGGCGCTTTCTCCAACCTGATCCAATACTTTGTGGTAGGGGAGGATCACATGAGCTGTTTCGCTAACAATAAGTCGGCCTTCCGGTTTGACACCGGATTTTTTTGCAAGCTCAATTTCTTCAAGCAATTTAAAGGGGTCGATAACGACTCCATTGCCTATGATACAGGTCGTATTATCATGAAAAATACCGGAAGGGATCAGATGCAATACATGTTTCTGGCCATCGAAATGGAGTGTATGACCGGCGTTTGCGCCACCCTGATACCGGGCCACGATATCGGTCTTGTTGCTAAGTAAATCTACGATTTTTCCTTTACCCTCATCGCCCCACTGGGCACCAATAACAATTCTAACGGACATATGATATGAATGGATAGTTCCGTCACAAAAAAAAAGGTGCCGAAGCACCTTTTTTTTGCAATCGGAAAGTGAATAAAATTAAATAAACCTGGTATATCAGGATTGTTTTGAGAAAGATTCTACGGCCTCTTCCAGAGAACGAAAGTGTTGAAAGACGGTGATAAGTTTGGTAATCATCAACAGGCTTTCAATTTTATCGGTTGCATTGGCGATACGAAGATCGCCACCTGCATTTCTCATCGTCGTCAGGGCACCGATCAGCATTCCGAGGCCGGAAGAGTTCATAAACTTAACCCGGCTCAGATCTACTACCGCATTTTTTTTGCCCTGATCAATCAGTTCGTGCAGTTTTTCGTTGAGGGTCAATGCATCTGGCCCTCCCATAACATTACCTTTGAATTCAATGACGACACAATTGTATCGTTCGGAAACATTAAAGCTCATAAGCTGTAGGATTAAGTTTAAACCGGTTTATAGTCAGGCTATATTTTTACGTGTTTTGAGCTGCAGGTCCACGAGAAGGGAACTGGCAACAAAGATGGAACTATAGGTCCCGAGTAATACCCCCAAAATCAAAGCAAAAGACAAGCCTTTCAATACATCACCTCCAAAAATAAACAGTATCGTGACGACAAACAAGGTTGTCATGGAAGTTACAACGGTTCGGCTAAGGGTATTGTTGATACTTCGGTTAACCATCTTGTCAAAACTTTCTGTTTTGAAGATCAGTGAGTTTTCCCGGATACGGTCAAATACAACCACCGTATCGTTCAGAGAATACCCTACAATCGTTAAGAACGCTGCAATGAGCGCCTGATTGATATCCAGGCTGAAAGGGACAATTCCATGCAGGATGGTGAAGACCCCAAGCGTGATGATAACATCATGTGCAAGGGCCGCTACAGCACCTGCCGAATAGGACCATTTCTTGAACCGGATCAGGATGTAGAGGAAGATCACAAGCAGAGCCAGGATAATCGACATCAATGCCGCATTCCGCAAATCATCGGCGAAGCTCGGTCCAACGTGTTCCGTCTGTATGATCGTTGACGGATTGTCCGGATACAATGACGTGGCTGTTGCCAGTATGGTTTGCTGAACTTCGGTGGTAGGCATATCTGTATCAATTCGGATAAGCATATCCCTTCCGATACCCAGCCGTCGAATGTCCGGCATTACTCCCAGCGGATCGGTCAGCCCGGCCCGAAGTTCATCCACGGATACAGGTTCTTCAAACTCGACGATCACTTCGATTCCACCGCGGAAATCAATTCCGTACTGGAGGCCCCGGCCAAAAATAGCGACCAGAGAAATAATTACCAGTATACCGGAAATGATATAACCGATCTTTCTCTGATCGATTATGTTAAAGTTTGCATTTTCAAATAATCTCATTGTTTCTAAAATTTAGGTTCAAATTCTATGTGCTCCGGTGTATGTGTATCAACCGTAGTTGATCGTCCATTTTTTCTCTTTGGTCATCCAGTCTACAATCACACGAGTGATAATGATAGCGCTGAACAGAGAGGCGGCGATACCAGCCATCAGGGTAACGGCAAATCCTTTGATAGGGCCGACACCAAAGCTGAACAAGATCACCGCTGTAAGGAACGTAGTGATATTGGCATCAAGAATGGCACTCATGGAGTTGGCATAACCACTGTCAATGGCTGCGATGAGGCTTTTCCCGGCGCGTAACTCTTCCCGGATCCGGTCGAAAATAAGTACGTTGGCATCCACTGCCATACCGATGGTGAGTACGATACCGGCAATACCGGGCAAAGTGAGTGTGGCATTAAAAGCGGCCAGGATTCCCATAATAAAGATAATATTCAGTACCAGCGCGATATCGGCAATGGCCCCGCCTGTCCGGTAATAAAACATCATAAAAAGTACGACCAGTGTAAGTCCGGCAAGAGCAGAGTTAAAACCGGCGCGGATAGAAGCTTCACCAAGGCTGGGTCCAACGGTTCGTTCCTGAACAATATCCAGCGGTGCCGGAAGAGCACCAGACATCAGAATATTCACAAGATCTTCGGCTTCTGCAAGGCTGGCAAGTCCGGTGATAGATGATCTTCCACCGGTAATCTGTCCCTGTACCACCGGATACGAATAAATGACACCATCCAGTGCGATGGCTATAGGCCGGCCAATATTGGCTCCGGTAATACGAGACCAGATGCGGGCACCCTGCCGATCCATGGACATGGACACCTCAGGACGGTTGGTATGTTGATCAAAAGAAGGCCGTGCTTCAGTAATGGCGTCTCCGGTCAGCTCTACTTGTCTTCTGACACCAATTAAAGAGTAGTAGCCACGTCCTTCAGCTTCAAACTGAGGATTGGCCGTCCACATGAGCATAATGTCTCTTGGAAGCATTCGCAGTACCTCCTGTCGGCCGAGAAGCTCATTCACACGAGCCGTATCTGCACCTGCAGCGGAACCAAATACCACTCCCTGGCCCTGGGGAAGAAAAACCTGGAGGAGGGGGTTTTCATCGGCCTGATCTTCAAGTTCACTTAAAGAGGCTTCAAGATCCAGTTCATCTTCCTGTTCTTCCGGGTGGAAGTGGGTGATAATGCGTTCGAGGGAATGCCGGAGATCTTCAGGATCTGCAGTAAGACGGAATTCGAGCCGTGCGGTACCTCGCAAAAGATCCCGGACACGCTCTTCATCCGTAACACCGGGAAGTTCCACAACGAGCCGGTTGCTGCCCTGGCGTACGATGGAGGGTTCTGTTACTCCAAACCGGTCGACCCGGTTCCGGACAATTTCTATGGCACGATTAACGGCAGCATCTCTTTGTTCGGACAGCCACTGCTGTATTTCTGAGTTGGTCGATCGCCGGGTGATATTGTCGGCATCAGACCGGAAATAACGGCTGAGACGTGCATCTGCATCCCGGGCTTCAAACACCGATACAAATACCGGGATTACATCTGTATTATTACTTTGTGCCTGTTGATGAGCTTCTGTAAGTACGGACTCAAATTCATCATCGGCATACTCACCGGCAAGTTCACGTATGAGCTGGTGTGTTGCAAGTTCCATGGTAACGTGCATCCCGCCCTGAAGATCCAGTCCAAGAGTGAGAATCTTTTCTCTCATGTCCTGGAGGCGTGTTTCGTTCTCGAGAAGGTACGTATGACGCTCTTCTTCAGGTAATTGGTCGATGTTCCGCATTTCAAGCCAGTATTGAAATGACGGGAACAGATAGTATATCGTCATAACCAGAAAAGCGACGATAAAAGCCAGTTTAGTTCCGTTTCCTTTCATAAAAGTAAGTGTATTTCTTATGGTGATTGATAAAGCTGGACAGCATGCACACTGCAACGAAACGGTTCCGTTTCAGTAGCATGATGTCTTTTTTTAAAATGGTTGTGTCTCCGGATGGGCAAATGGAGACCATCATACCGGGGTATGACAGAGAATTAGCAACGATTGGCTAAGGCGCATTAATAGATATTCCTCCGCTGAGTGGCCGGAGAATTCGCTGAATGTGGTTGATGGTTTCGCTGATGCGCGTGTAGACGCCGAGTACAAAATCAACCGTTTCTGAAAGCTGCCCCATCAGCGACCGGTCTTCTTTCTCCGGGTTGTTGGGTACCGAAGACTGACGCTCTGAGATCATGATGGTATCAGAGGTAGCGGCACTTCGGTTCTGAATAGACCACTTGATCAGCAGTGTATTGTAAATCTCGTCATTGGTTGCGTCATCCGGATCTACGGGAATAGCAAAATCTTCGGTATGGTCGCGAATAATATCACTGGCTTTACGTAAAAGACGCGGGATATCTCCGTTTTCACTTCTCAGAGACGATATTTTATCATAAACTTCCGGATTCTCGGTATCCGTACGCAACTCGAATAACCAGTTCGAAACCGATTCTCCCCGGTGGGACTGGTTTTGCCAGGGCCATACCAGTATGCACAAGCCCGTGAGGCTCAGTGCAATCAACGTGATTTTTATGATATGTATTCGAAAAAACGACATTAAGCATAAATATACTGAAACAGTAGTAATCCGGCAATATTTTCTTTATAGCCGGTCGTTGGTTGTCTTCTGCTCCGGTGCGGCTTTTTTAAGCTCGGCAGACAGATAAGATCCGGTAATGGAATCTGGTTGCCCGGAGACTTCTTCCGGGGTTCCGGAAGCCACTATCCGGCCTCCTTTAACACCGCCACCCGGACCCATATCAATGATGTGGTCCGCAGCACAGGCCAGATCCAGATTATGTTCAATAACCACTACTGTGTTTCCTTTTTCAACCAATTGCTGAATAACATCGACCAGCATATGTACATCCTGGAAATGAAGCCCGGTCGTGGGCTCATCCATCACATAAAGCGTATCTCCGGTACCTATTTTAGATAGTTCACGTGCCAGTTTTATACGCTGAGCCTCGCCGCCAGATATGGTTGTACTGGACTGTCCGAGGGTGAGGTAACCCAGTCCCACGGAGTTCATGGTCTGAAGAATACGTTTTACCCTGGGAACGGGATCGAAAAAGTCGGCGGCTTCTTCAATTTGCATATTCAGAATTTCGGCAATGCTTTTTCCGCGATAACGGATGTCACAGGTCTCCCGGTTGTATCGTTTTCCCTTGCAGGTTTCACAGGTTACATAAACATCAGGGAGAAAATTCATCTCGATTTTTTTCAAGCCGTCTCCACTGCATGACTCGCACCGTCCGCCTTTAACATTAAATGAAAAGCGTCCCGGCCCGTATCCACGAATCTTTGATTCCGGCAGCTCTGCAAATAGTGTGCGGATAATATCAAAAACTTTGGTGTAAGTACCCGGATTGGAGCGGGGAGTACGCCCGATAGGGCTTTGATCAATGGAAATGATTTTATTCAGATGCTCCAATCCAGCAACGTCATCGTAGGGCAAGGGAGCTGCTTTTGCACCATGGTAGTGAGCAGACAAAAGAGGAACCATGGTTTGATTGATAAGAGAACTTTTTCCACTGCCGCTTACTCCTGTAATGCAGGTAAAAGTTCCAAGGGGCAGGTTTAATTCCAGAGATTTAAGATTGTGTCCGCGTGCTCCGTGAATGGACAGTGTTTTTCCATTTCCTTTACGGCGGGACTCCGGAAGAGGAATCCGCTTTTCGTATTTGAGGTATTGCGTAGTAAGTGCTTTTGGGCTCAGCTTTTCCGGAGGGCCTTCGGTTACAATGTGACCTCCGAACCTTCCGGCACCGGGCCCCAGGTCGATGACATAATCAGCGTGTTCTATCGTCTCCCGGTCATGTTCAACGACGATAACTGTATTACCGAGGTCCCTGAGCATTTTGAGAGAACGGATCAGTTTGATATTGTCTCGCTGGTGCAATCCTATACTGGGTTCATCCAAAATATAGAGTACTCCGACAAGCTGTGTCCCTATTTGGGTTGCAAGGCGTATACGCTGGGCTTCACCGCCGCTTATGGTCTGAGCTTCGCGATCCAGGCTCAGATAATCCAGGCCGACATTCAGGAGAAAGTCCAGCCGATCCCGTATCTCTTTCAGAATCTGGCGGGCAATGATCTGTTGCCGGGGTTCCAGGTCGAAACGGTCTATGGTTTTCCTCAGGGTCCGGATATCCATTTTAACAAGGTCATGAATATTCCATGATCCTAAGGTATAAGACAGTGCTTCTTTTTTAAGTCGGCCGCCTTTACAGGTGGTGCAGGGCATTTTTCGAAGGAAAGCAGCTGCTTTTTCACGCTGCTTGGCCGAGGAAGAGTCATGATACTGTTCCCGTATAATGGAAATCAGCCCCGGAAAGGAGTGTTTATAGGTAACGGTGCTGTCTTTAAAATCATAGGATACATCATAGCGGGTGTCGCCGCTGCCATGCAGGATATCGTGCTGTACCTCGGCAGGAAGCGATTCCCACGAGTGGTCAAAATCAAGGCCCTGGCTCGCAAGAATAGCCTCTATCTGTCTGAATACAAAAATACTCCGTGGTTTTCCCAGGTACCGGATCGCACCGTCACTGATGGATTGAGACGGATTGGGAATGACCAGTTCCGGGTCGGTATCAAGGCGATAGCCGAGCCCGTCACAGTCGGGGCACGCACCAAAAGGAGAGTTAAAAGAAAAAAGGTTTGGCGCCGGTTCGTCGTAAGAGAGGCCGCTTTCCGGATCAAACAGATTGCGGGAGAATAACAAATCCCGAAAACCGGAGGGTGTTTTTTTATCTTCAACGGCCAGAATTACATTTCCGTCGGCCATATCCAGCGCCATTTCAATACTTTGGGTAATTCTTTTACGGCTGTTTTCCGATACAACAAAGCGATCAACCACCACTTCAATCGTGTGGGTTTTATACCGGTCCAGTTGCATTCCCTTTTCCAGTTCTCGAAACTCACCGTTTACACGGACACGAATAAACCCTTGTTTCAGTGTTTGCTCAAACAGTTCCCGATAATGCCCCTTTCTTCCACGTATAACCGGAGCAAGGCAATATGCCCGGGTTCCTTCAGGGAGGTTTAGTATGCTTGAAACAACCTCTTCAGAGCTTTGTTTCTGCATTTTATTTCCGCTGATATAGGAATAAGGGGTTCCTGCTCTCGCATAAAGGAGACGCAGATAGTCGTAGATCTCTGTGATGGTTCCCACCGTGGAACGCGGGTTTCGATGGGTTGTTTTTTGATCGATGGATATGACCGGAGAGAGCCCGTCGATAAAATCGGTATCGGGGCGTTCCATCATTCCCAGGAATTGTCGTGCATATGCAGACAGGGATTCCATAAATCTTCGCTGGCCTTCAGCGTAAATGGTGTCAAACGCCAGGGATGTTTTTCCTGACCCCGAGATTCCGGTTATAACAACAAATTGGTCTCTCGGGATATTGAGATCAATGTTTTTTAAATTATGTTCGCGTGCACCGCGAATTATTATGGAGTCTGTTGACATATTTTTATTAAATTATGCATCAGGCAGTAAAGGTATCATCTTATGGAGAATAATTAAACCGAAAAGAAGGTAGTTTTCATTCGCATTTTTTTGGTATTATCTTACAATGTTCGTTATTTGGTTTTACCAACTCATAATCTCTTGGCATATATCTTTTAAACTGGAATTCATTTATGAAAAACTATATCACAACCCTTTTCTTTTTTGTGCTGTTTGCCGCATGGTTAAATCCAGCTATGGCATCGGATCAGTGGAATCATACCGACGGTCCTTACGGTGGATCGGTGTGGGCGCTGGAAGTTTTATCTGACGGAACTATTCTTGCCGGAACATTGAGTCATGGAGTATATTTCTCGACGGATGGTGGAGACAGCTGGTTGTCTTCAAACCTGGATGATGTTACGGTGCGTGACTTTGCAAAGGGAGACGGAAGCTTAATTTTTGCAGCAACCCAGAACGGAGTATATCGTTCTGAGGATGGAGGAAGAAGCTGGAGTCGAGCTTCAGCAGGGATTGAGGAACCCATTGCTCAGTCCGTTTTGGTACTGGAAGGAGGACGTGTACTTGCCGCCACACTTAACGGGGGAATCTATGCTTCGGATGACAATGGAAATTCCTGGTCTGAAGCTAATAGTGGCATCGAATTAAAATTTGGCTATGCACTTGCAGCTCATCCTGACGGAGCCGTTGTTGCCGGAGTAGCCAACAGAGTATATCGTTCGGAAGATAACGGACAAACCTGGTCTGTCGCTCAGGCGGAATTGGCTTCGGTTCGCGCTAATGCCATTGTCGTTGATCGTGAAGGCGTTTTATTCATGGGTACCCAACAGGGAGCGTATCTTTCTACGGATCAGGGACAGAGCTGGCAATCCACCGGATCGGTTTTTGCCGATACCGAAATTCTTGATCTGGCCGTTACCGGAAACAACACCTTGCTTGCAGCTACACGCGATGGTGTGTACCAGTCCATTGATAACGGACAATCCTGGTCTGCAGAAGGTTTATCCGGCCAGCCGGTATATTCTGTGGCCTGCCATGGAGGAATGCAAGTCGCCGGAGCTAATCCCGGTGTTTTTGTAAGACAATAAGTATTCGCTAAAGAGCCGGTTATAAGCCGGCTCTTTTTTTATCTGCCACTGGTATGCTGATCCTCGGTATAGAATCTTCCTGTGATGAAACGGCAGCAGCGATATATGACGGAGCGCGCCTTTTATCAAATGTAGTTGCCTCTCAAAAAGATCATATCGAGTTTGGTGGTATCGTTCCGGAACTGGCCTCTCGTGCCCACGAACGGGTTATATGGGAAACGGTGCAACAAGCACTGGATGATGCCGGGGCAGATGCCGGAGAGATAGATGCTATAGCCGTGACCGAAGGACCGGGTTTGATGGGATCCCTGCTGGTCGGACTTTGTTTTGCAAAAGGGTTATCTGTCCAATGGAACAAACCGGTTATAGGTGTTAATCATATAGATGCGCATATCTATGCGGCCTTTATCGATGCAAAACCCAAACTACCTGCTATTGCACTCGTTGTTTCGGGAGGACATACTCAAATCTTCCATGTTCCATCTCCTCTGAACCACCTGTTGATGGGTAATACAAGGGACGATGCAGCCGGTGAAGCGTTTGATAAGATTGGTAAAATGATCGGTTTGCCCTATCCGGCCGGTCCCGCGATTGATCAGCTGGCCACTCATGGAAATCCCGGCTTTTATGATTTTCCGAGAGCTATGATGAAAAAAGGGCTGGATTTCAGCTTTTCAGGATTGAAAACATCGGTGCTCTACTTTTTGGAAAAAATGAAACCGGAAGAAAAGGAGAGGGTTCTTTCGGATCACATGAATGATTTATGTGCCAGTATTTCTGCAGCAATTACGGATGTACTGATTTATAAACTCCAGAGAGCAATAAAACAAGCAGGAGTCAAGAGTGTCATCATAGCCGGAGGAGTTTCCGCGAACCGGATGCTGCGACGCAAAGCCGCCGAAATGGCAGAAAAGCAGGGGGTTGAGCTTCATATTCCGAATCCGGAATATTGTACAGACAATGCTGCGATGATTGCCGTTACAGGATGGTTTAAAGCACAGCAGGGGCTTTACGATGATGAAAGGCTAAAACCATATGCCCGGCATCAGTGGGAAAAGTATCAAAAGTAGCGGTACCTATCTGTAAGTCCGGAAGATCAGGCAGGCTGGATATAGGAAACAAAAGCAAACTTCTTTCCACATGGACTCCAGCTGGGCACGTTGATGGTTCCCTGTCCACCGGTAAAGCGGGCGAGTTCTTTTATTGTGCCTGTTTCAAGATCCATTAGCCGGAGCATCACCTTTTTATCCGGCGGATGTGTAGCCGGGTCGATGGGATCGATATAGGTGATAAAAACCAATTGCTTTCCATCCGGCGAAGGGTGAGGGAACCAGTTGTTATAGGTGTCATTGGTCAGCTGCACAGGATTACTGCCATCGGCATCCATCTGCCAGATGTGCATGAGGCCGGAACGTATAGAGTTGAAATAAATCGTTTCCCCATCGGGAGCATACTCCGGCCCGTCATCCAGCCCGGGGGTATTGGTAAGCTGCGTTTCCCGCCCGCCTTCTACAGGAGAAGTATAGATGTCATATTGGCCGTTGCGTTCAGCAGTATATACCAGACTCTTTCCATCCGGATGCCAGCCATGCCAGTACGACGGAGTTTCTTCTGTTACTTTTTGAGGCTCTCCGCCGTCTATGGGAACGATATAGATGGTGGAATTGCTTCCTTCGGGCTTTTCTGCATCATGGTGACTAATGGCGATCCATTTTCCATCCGGAGAGATACCGTGATCATTATTATTTCGGTCAGCAAAACCGGTAGAAACGACGGCCGGTTTCCCACCATCCACCGGGATGCGGTATAAAAGTCCTTCCTGATTATAAATAAGCGCCGATCCATCCGGAGTCCAGTTGGGTGCTTCAAAACGAACGGCCTTTTCGTGAACAATCGTCCGTCGCTCCGATTCTAAATCAAAAATTTCTAAAATACTGTACGGTTCTGAGTCAGAGGAACTCTGTCCGGAGGGTTTCCAAAACCAGTAGATTAAAAGTGCAAGGATGAGTATGAGAGCGAGGGCAGGCAGTAGATAAGGCATACGCGTCGGGGGATTCTCCTTCGGCCGCTTTCCGGCCGGATCGCTGAAACTGAAAGGCCGTAAAAGTGCGCGGATGATCATAGGGTGGGTGTTAGACTTCTGAAAAAACCTGAACATTAATGTCTAAGCGGAATATAAAAAAATACCGTTAAGACCGCACTTTTTTTGCTGCTTCTACAGCCAGGCGATCGGCCCGGTTATTATACTCATTGTCAGAGTGGCCTTTAACTTTAACCCACTCAACACGATGAGGTTTCATTGCCGTAAGGAGTCTTTCCCATAAATCTCTGTTTTCAACGGGTTTTTTATCGGCTTTTTTCCATCCGCGGCGAAGCCAGTTGTCAATCCAACCATCGGTAAAGGCATTGATGATAAGGGCACTGTCTGAATGAATGGCCACTTGACAGGGCTTTTTTAGAGCATTCAGAGCCTCTATGATTGCCGTAAGTTCCATCCGGTTGTTCGTCGTATGTGCCTCCGAGCCGCTGATGGATTTTTCACGTTTATTATGAATCAGAATGGCTCCCCATCCACCGGGTCCGGGGTTCCCGCTGCAGGCACCATCGGTGTAAACTATGACTTTGGGTTGATTCATCGGAGTATGGGATTGGCCTGGTTTCTGAAGTCGTGGTGCATAAGCAAAAGTACATTTAGATGGAGATAAACCATTTTAGATACATGGGTTTGATCATCTCAGAACTTTTTCGGTGATAGGCATAAACGCTTCCTGCATTTTTGTTGTATTTGCAGATACCTGCGTATCCCAGGGAGTGTCCAGCGCGGACTGAAAAGCGGACAGGCTCCGGCTGGCATTGATCAAAGGCTGCCCCTGATGTGTATCAAGAGCCACTGCGAGTTTCTCAACAGAACCGCCCTGGGCACCGATACCGGGAATTAAAAGGGGAGCTTTCGGATTGGATTTCATAACGGGCATATACTGTTCATCTTGCGTTGCCCCGATCACCATACCTACGGTACCCGGATGGTTCGCATTGGTTTCTGCCAGTAGCTTGGCGATATACATACTCATGGAGGGTTCTCCTCCAAAGGGTTGAAGCATAAACTGTCCGGCCCCCGGGTTTGAGGTGAGAGTAAGTGCATATATGGCTCTTTCCTTGTCTCTCAAATACGGTTCCAGAGTATCGGTACCCATAAACGGAGACAATGTAATGGCATCGAATCCAAAGCGGTCAAAAAAGGCCGCCTTGTATCGTTCGCTTGTATGGGGAACATCACCTCGTTTTGCATCAGCGATGATAATCTTTCCCGATGGAACCGACTCGAGGACATCATCAAGGATATGGTACGCGTCTCGTCCAAGTGCCTCAAAATAGGCTACGTTAAATTTATAGGCAGCAACGCCGGCTTTGGTTTGCTCAATAAGCCGCCGGCAATAGGTTACTACCTGTTCATATTCTGAAGAAGCTGTATTTTTGATTTCATCCGGGAAGAGTTCCGGAACAGGGTCTATTCCGGCACAAATAACCGAACGGGAACGGCGTATGGAAGAAGCAAGTTTTTCTAAATAATCCATGAGTTTTGGTTTGTGGAAAATCAGTTCACAAAATACAATAATTCAGGAAAAGAATGGATGCAAATATATATATTCCAAGGCTTGATAAAGAAGTAGTGTAAACGAAAGATTCGATATGCAAAAAGAAGATTGGTACATCTCCTGGTTCGACCATCCTTTCTATGAAAAAGTGTATGCACAAAGAGATGACCGTGAAGCGGCAAGACTCATAGATCTGGTTTCAGCTAAGTATTCTCCAGAACGTTTTAATAAGGTGCTGGATATGGGGTGTGGAAGGGGACGACATTCGCTGCTTCTGGCTCAAAAGGGGTATCAGGTGACCGGGGTGGATTTGTCACCTGAGGCTATCCATAAAGCCGGTGAGGCTGCGAAACAGCTGGGTAGAGCAGAGGTGATTTTTGATCAGGGGGATATGCGCACCTATCGGGGAGAGAAAAAAGATTTGGTATGCAGCTTTTTTACCAGTTTTGGATACTTCCCGGAGGATGGGGAGAACCGGAGTGTGCTTGAGAATATGAAACACAACCTGAGAAGCGATGGCCGTCTGATTCTGGATTATCTGAATCCGGAACAAGTGCGTTCGCAACTAATTGAACAGGAGCAAATGGAAATGGGGGGACTAGTCTGCAAGATCACCCGGCGTATTGATCGTGATGTGGTGGAAAAAGAGATGAAGTTTACCGGAAATCATTTGGAAGAACCGTTGGTTTTCAAAGAACGGGTCAAACTTTATACATACTCATGGTTTGAAGAATCCTTCAAGCAGCTGAATATGAAAGTTGAGAATCTTTATGGCGCTTACGACGGCAGCCCGTATCAGGAAGCGGAAAGCAGTCGTATGCTCATGATGGTCATCGGTTGATTTCCTTTTTTTTCAATTTGCTTCGCAAAGTACCTCTGGGTATCTGGAGAATCTTGGCTGCCTTAGAGATGTTTTGATTGCTTTTATCCAATGCCCATCGGATAATTTCATCTTCTTTCTGAGCAATGTACGTTTCAAAGGGCGGATAGGCTATCTCTTCCTGTTGTTCGGATGAAGGGCGATCTGAACGGGCGGATGTGAAGTATAGAGGTTCGGGAGAGACAGTGATGTCAGATGTGGCAATGATTCTTTCAACCAGGTTTTCCAACTCACGGACATTGCCGGGCCAGTCATAGGCCTGTAGTTTATGATAAAAATCCGGTGTAAGCTTATCCAGAAAATGACCGGCCTGATTTCGGTTAAAAAAATGAGTTATCAATAGCGGAATATCTTCTTTGCGATTTCTGAGAGGGGGGATGGTCAATGGGATGATATGCAGCCGATAGTACAGGTCTTCTCGAAACGTCTGCTCTTCCACCATTTTTTTTAAATCAACTTTGGTTGCACAAACAACACGTACATCAAGCGAATGTGTGGTTGTTCCCCCGACGCGAACAAACTGTCTCTCCTGAAGAATACGAAGAAGTTTAACCTGCATATGAAGTGGAAGGTCGTCAATATCATCGATGAAAATAGTACCACCATTGGCACGTTCAAAAAAGCCGGTATGTTGGCGAATAGCCCCCGAAAACGCTCCTGCTTCGTGGCCGAAGAGCTCGCTTTCTATCAGGTTTTCAGGTATAGAGGCGCAATTAACGGCTACGAAGGGCTGCTCACTTCTCGGGCTGTTTTGATGTAAGATATGTGCAACAACCTCTTTTCCGGTGCCGCTTTCACCCTGGATGAGGACGGTATAGTCGTGCCGGGCGATATTTATAATACTATCGTATAGTTTTCGCATGGAATCGGATTGGCCGACTAATTTTTTGTTCCCAAGGAGATTAAGTTTTTTTCTAAGAGTTTTGTTTTCTGATTTAACCGACCGATACTCGTGGATACGCCGTATAAGGCTCAGGAATTTTTCCGGTGAGAGGGGTTTTGTGATGTAATCGTAGGCACCCAGTTTGAGCGCGGCAACAGCGGTATCGACGGAAGCATACGCCGTGATCACTATGACATCGGTATCAGGATGCTGTGTTTTTGAGGTTTTTAGAATATCTATTCCACTCTTTCCCGGAAGCCTCAGATCGGTTATGACTACATCAAAACGCTCCTTATGAACACATTCCAGTCCTTTTTTGCCATCGGACAGCGCTTTTACCTGGAACCCTTCCCGTTCAAGGAGGTTAGAAAGTGTGATTCGTGTGATTTTTTCGTCTTCAACGATGAGAATGTTCATTTTCCGGAGTAATAGGTAGATGTACAATAAATTCGGTGAAAGAACCGGGCTCACTTTTGACGCTAATCGTACCATGATGCAATTCAACGATTCCCTGGGTTACAGACAATCCAAGTCCGGTTCCCTTTCCGGTATCTTTGGTTGAATAAAACGGATCAAAGATCAGCTTCATATCTTCTTTTTTGATTCCTGTGCCGTTGTCATGGAAAGAAAGTGATACCGTATTTAAGTCTGGTTGCCCGATAGTAATAGTGATACTGCCAAAAGAGTCCAGGGCGTCGAGGCTGTTTAAAAGCAGGTTCATCATCATTTCCTGGAGCAGATGAGGGTCTGCTTTGATGTGCTTTATATCCGATGTCCGCCGGATATTCACCTGGATGGTTTTTTCTTTCAGGCGATATTCCAGCAATTCGAGAACGGTTTTAAGTTTATCATCAATAACAACCGGTTCAATAGACGTTGGGCGTTGTCGTGAGTAGCCGAGTAACTTTGTGACGACCGATTCGATTTGTTCCAGCCCCTCATTGATTAAATTCAAATACTCTTTGGTCTGCGTCGTGTTTTCCGGATCTTTTTTAATACTATAGACACAAAAACGCATACCATTCAGAGGATTGTTGACCTCATGTGCCACACCCGATGCCAAACGGCCGACCGAAGCCAGTTTTTCTGCCTGATATATTTGATGTTGCGCTTTTTCAAGCTCCTTTTTTGAATATTGAAGGCGTTTTTTAAGGTGTTCGAACCGATTCAACAAAATGCCTATCTCATCTTTATGCGGATGAGTTAATACAGGAGTGCCGGATTCAAAGTCCA
>JASCXY010000220.1 GCA_030012235.1 Balneolaceae bacterium ANBcel3
TACATTAAGTTAATGTTATCGTTATCATAAATATTGTCAGTCCTACTTCAATAGTAGGAGGTTACATCATTCGCATAGATATCATTGGGTTCAGGGCCAGTGATTTTTATACTTTTGTGAGCAACATTGAGATATGTCAGATTTAAAAACGAAAGCCAGCCACTATTTCAAAAAGCACTTTGGAGAGAACTTCATTACGGTTGGATCACCCGGCCGGGTGAATTTAATCGGTGAGCATACCGATTATAATGAGGGTTTTGTACTCCCTGCGGCCATAGATAAGCAGATCGTTTTGGCAATGGGGAAAAATAATCAAGAGGTTGTTCGTCTGTATTCCATGGATATGGAAGAGGCTTTTGAAATTCCGGTTAAGGCTTCTCTGGTTCCGGGAAACAGCCGATGGTACGATTATATACTTGGGGTTTTAGATGAATTAAAGAAAGGTGGATTAGTTCCTGACAACGGGTTTACCGGATTTGATTGTGTGTTCACAGGAGATATACCGATTGGTGCCGGATTGTCATCGTCAGCGGCCCTGGAAGGAGGGGTGACTTATGGCTTAAATGAGCTGTTTTTTTTGAACATGGACAGAACAACCATGGCGAAAGTAGCTCAAAGGGCAGAAAATAATTTTGTCGGAATGCAGTGCGGAATTATGGATCAGTTTGCGAGCCTGCACGGCAAGGCCGGCTCTGTTATTAAACTCGATTGTCGCTCCCTTGAGTTCAGTCGATATCCGCTGGTTTCAGGGAAAGTGGTCATGTTGCTGTGTGATACCATGGTTCGCCGGGAACTGGCCGGCTCCGAATACAATGTGAGACGGCAACAGTGCGAAGAGGGGGTATCCATCCTGCAAAAAAACAATCCTGAAGTACAGTCGCTTCGGGATATCAGCATGGAGCAACTTGAAGAAAATAAAGCGCAAATGGAGCCGGTGGTATACAAGCGCTGCAGATATGTTCTGGAAGAAAACGATCGTGTTCTTAATGCATGTCAGGCCTTGATGAACAACGACCTGGAACAATTCGGAGCATTGATGAATGCTTCTCATCGGGGCCTGAGAGACGATTATGAGGTGAGCTGTAAAGAGCTCGATATGTTGTTCGAAGCAGCGGTACAGTGTGAAGGTGTATTTGGAGCGCGGATGATGGGAGGAGGGTTCGGAGGATGCACCATCAACCTGGTTGAATCTTCGGGGCTGGATAAGGCCAAGCAGCACATATCGGCCTTTTATGAAACACATACCGGGGTTAAACCGGCATTTTATGCAGCTACCGCAGGTGATGGCACACGGCTGTTGTGACATCATAGCTTAATGTAGAGAGAAGCGTTTCAGCCACGGATTTATTCTCTTTTAATGAAGCATGTTTGTATATTCCGTGCTCAGATGATCCAGGCGGTGATGCCAAAGATAAACGAAACACCGCCCTTGAACGATGAAAAGAAATATTGATGGCTTCATCCCCTTCAGATACAGAAAATCACGAGAAACTCAAAGAAAGCAGGCACACAGAATCCTCCCAAAGCTCCGGAGAGGTTGCATCCGCAGGCTTTCTTGAATTGAATGGTGATCCCGAAAAAGATAAAACGACCATCAGGGAAATGCCTTCACTGGCATTGAAAGGATTTGTTATGGGATCGGCCGACGTTATTCCGGGCGTGAGCGGAGGAACTATGGCGTTGGTGCTGGGGATCTATACCCGCCTTGTGTTTGCAATACGAAGTGTGGATCCGGGTATTCTCCGGCAATTTATTATGGGGCAATGGAGCTCTGCGATCAAAAAAATGCACACGTTGTTCCTTATTTCGATTTTCGTCGGAGGGGTATCGGCGGTCTTCTTTTTTACCAAAGTGGTAAAGTTGCCTGTATTGATGCACACGCACCCGGAGGTGATTTATGGTCTGTTTTTCGGACTCATTTCCGGTTCCATTGTCTTGTTATTCCGCGCCGTGGATACCATGGGCTGGAAAGAGTGGGGAACCGTTATTTTGGGAACTCTGACCGGCTTTCGGGTCGTAACTCTGGTACCCGTTGATACTCCTGAAACCTCGTTGTTCGTGTTTTTTAGCGGGGCTCTCTCCATCACAGCCATGATTCTGCCCGGGATTTCAGGATCGTTTATCTTATTAATCCTTCGGAAATATGACTATATACTAAGTCATATAGCGTTGCTGGGGACCGACAGAACCATCGAAGCGTTTTGGGTGCTGGTACCTTTTGGCCTGGGGATGGCCTTTGGTTTGTTTGTTTTCGTTCGTGTGTTGTCTTGGCTACTGAAACGATATCGTATGGCAACCATCTGTCTTCTTATGGGTTTTATGGCTGGATCGCTTTACGTAATATGGCCTTATCAGGAGCAGGAGTATCGCGAGATTACGATTCTGAGGGAGGTTCCCGCCATGGACGAAGAAGTCCTGGAACTAAGAGCGGCGACACCCGACCGGGAGCTGCCGGAATATACCGAATTTGTACGCATTCTTAATCCGGAGGCACCCCCTGAAGCTCAAATAGCTGAATTGGCAGATGTCCGCCGCAGACTCATAAAAAGCAGGCCCTTTTGGCCTGACTGGATCCATCCCGAAGCCGACAACAGGCTTGAACGAGGAAAAGCATCCATCTATCAGGGGATAGGGCTGATGATCGCAGGTATACTGCTGGTACTCTACATCGGCCGCCGGATGAATACCCGTACATCTGCCAGAAGTGCCCCGACTACCCCCCGTAAAGACGTATAATTATACGTCTTTACCTATCCGTTGCCTCAATCCACGCACTCACAGAGTAGCCCCAACTATCAGTGCAGCCCCGACTGTCATTGCGGACTTGATCCGCAATCCCCCTGAACCGAGCACCGTCCCCCAATCCGCCATACGCTGCCCCGACTGCTACTACGGCTCCGATCGTCACACCCGGTTCGGTCTTTCCCTGCGCGGGGAGATTACGGGTCAAGCCCGCAATGACTGCTCGAAATGGCATTGCAGCCCCTACTGTCATTGCGGACCCCGATCCGCAATCCCCCTGAACCGAGCACCGTCCCCAATCCAACCGCAGCCCCGACTGCCACTACGGCTCCGAGCGTCACACCCGGTTCGGCCTTTCCCTGTGCCGGGAGATTGCGGGTCAAGCCCGCAATGACTGCTCACAATGTAGTGTCGAGCTATGCCCTGTAAAGACGTATAATCATACGTCTTTACTTATCAGTTGCCCCGATTCACGCATCTCAAAGAGTAGCCCCTACCGCCATTGCTACCCCTACTGTCATTGCGGACCCCGATCCGCAATCTCCTTGAACAGAGCACCGTCCCCAACCGCCAAACGCTGCCCCCACTGTCACTACGGCCCCGACCGTCACACCCGGTTCGGCCTTTCCCTGCACCGGGAGATTGCGGGTCAAGCCCGCAATGACAGCTCGAAATGTAGTGTCGAGCTATGCCCTGTAAAGACGTATAATCATACGTCTTTACTTATCAGTTGCCCCGATTCACGCATCTCTCATACGCTTTAAAAACCTCCAAGACATAAAAAAACCCCGAATTTCCGAAGAAAAACGAGGTTTTAAGTTGGGTGGGCCCGGAGGGACTTGAACCCCCGACCAATCGATTATGAGTCGACTGCTCTAACCAACTGAGCTACGGGCCCTTTTCTCATGTAAAAGCATACCGTATCGCATGCCTCTGGTCCGAAAAAGAGTCCTAATATAAGAGTTTTGCCCTCACGATTCAATCACTTTACAGCCTCTTTATCCCATTTTTCTTTTCATCGGTCCGGTGTACCTCAAAAAGCCCCGGGCTGTGTCCTGTATCCACGCACCTCGCAATGTAGTGTCGAGCTATGCCCGTATCCACGCACCTCGCAATGTAGTGTCGAGCTATGCCCGTAAAGACGTATAATTATACGTCTTTACCTATCCGTTGCCTCAATCCACGCATCTCTCGGAGTAGCCCCAACTGCCAAACGTGCCCCCAACCGTCACACCCGGTTCGGCTTTTCCCTGTGCCGGGAGATTG
>JASCXY010000221.1 GCA_030012235.1 Balneolaceae bacterium ANBcel3
TGTTGATGCGCAAGTCTTCATACGAGTAACCGAAAACTTTCTGCCGATGAAGAATATCTTCAGGCCGGATATCGGGGTTTGAATACGATACCCCTGACGCTGCCTTAGAAAACGATACCAAATTTTCATCCAGCCATTGTCTGTACGGATGTTCTCCGGCGATTTCAGATTTAATCTCCTCGTCACTGATGATTCTTCCCTGAGTGGTATCGATAAGCAACATTCTGCCCGGCTGCAAACGCTCTTTATAAAGAACATCCTCAGGTTCAATTTCAAGTACACCTACTTCGGAAGCAAGCACTACCATACCACTTCTGGTCACGTAATACCGGGAAGGACGAAGGCCATTCCGGTCAAGGATTGCTCCAACTACTTTACCATCGGTAAAAGCAACCGATGCCGGGCCATCCCAGGGCTCCATCATACAACTATGAAATTGATAGAAAGCCTTCAGGTCGTCATTCATCGTTTCATGCCGCTCCCATGGCTCAGGGATCATCATCATCATTGAATGTGCAAGAGAGCGTCCCGTAAGCGATAGAAATTCCAGACAGTTATCAAACTTGGCGGAATCACTGCCATCTTCCTGAATAATTGGCAACACTTTATGAATATCATCGCCAAACAATGCCGATGCAAACTGCTGGCCACGGGCATGCATCCAGTTTTGATTTCCCTGTACCGTATTAATTTCACCATTGTGAATGATGTAACGATAAGGGTGTGCCAGCTTCCAGCTTGGAAACGTATTCGTACTAAACCGGGAGTGAACAAGTGCAATGGCAGAGCGAATATCCGGATCATTGAGATCCGGGAAATAGAACTCTACCTGATTGGGGGTCAACATCCCCTTATAAACGATGGTACGTGAGGAAAGGCTGTTCATATAGTAAAAATCCTTATGTGCCTGTCCAAGGTTCGACTTTTCTATCGCCAGGGTACTACGTCGCCGGGCAATGAATAATTTCCTTTCGAAATCCAGTTCTGTTTCTATGGAACCTGGTTTTTTTACAAAAAATTGACGAACAACCGGCTCAACCCGAACAGCGGTATCTCCCAGGCTTGAATTATTTGTAGGCACTTTTCTCCACCCAAGCAACGGAAGGCCTTCCTCTTTAAGTACACGCTCAATGGTTAATTCACAAAATCTTCGCTGATCTCTTTCTTCCGGTAAAAAAACCATTCCAACCCCATAATTCCCCGGATCCGGCAATTCAAATCCAAGGCCTTCGCAGGAGCGCTTCATGAAATAATGCGGTATTTGCATAAGAATTCCGGCACCATCGCCCGTATTCGGCTCGGCTCCGGTAGCTCCCCGGTGATCCAGATTGCGTAACACACACAAGGCCTGTTTAACAATATCCCGGGTTTGCTCGCCATTGATATTAACGACAAATCCTATACCACATGCATCATGTTCTTTTGAGGGATCGTACAATCCCTGCCCCGGCGGGGTCAGGTTTTCCATAATGTTCATACTCCTGTTTTTTGGAAAAAAGTGTTTCTCTATACCTGTTCAACCACCGGGCTTACCGGTGCGTATTCTAGCCAAAATACACGCATTTTCCGTGAATTAAACCTTCTATTAATGACAGACACCAGGAACCGGAGACACCCGTCCCCAATCGCATTTTCTGATGGCATCAAAAATGCCTGCTTTATCGATCCTTTACCGATGTTTAATACCGTTCGTTTACACCAACCGTTTATAACGGTATTTTCCTAACACTATCTATTAATTCTTTTTGACCATTAAATATTATTAAAATATTTGTGCCAATCAATTAAAATTCCGGCTTTTATTAAGTTTTTTGCCCCTTTTGCCTTTTATTGGCTAAAAAAGCGCTATCATATTTGATTTTTTTTGTGGCATATAACTTATTTTTAGACTATCGCTTTTTAATTTTTATATCATGTAAACGGATGCTTTCCAGATATCTCATTCCAACAATACCAAAGATGTTAAGATGAAGAGAATATCGATTTTTTCAAGTCGTTGTTTATAATATGTACCGTGCATAGCAAACCTTTCATCCAAAAGCCACCCGCTATGATTGCCTCTCCTTTTAACTCCTTCCCACGGATCTATTTGATCGTTTCTCTTTTTACTCTGAGTTCTCTGCTTCTTTTTTCTTCCTGTGATCTTATGGACTCAGGAAAAGAAGCCATCGAAGAAGAGTCCAAAGAGGCGGTTTCTGAAGCAAGAAAAAAGATTATTGAGGAGTCAAATACTTTTACCTTTGATCTATTATCGATGGTAGCGCAAGAAAACGCTCAGGAAAGCTTTTTTTTATCTCCGTTGAGTATCACTCTGGCCTTTGGCATGGCATTGAATGGTGCCTATGGGTATACCTATGACCAAATGAGGGACTTCTTCGGGCTACAAGGCCTTTCCAATGAGGAAATCAACGAAAACTTTCAAGCCCTCTCCCGTTATCTGACCGAACGTGATCCTCTGGTCCGGCTTCAAATTGCCAACTCTGTTTGGTATCGGGATTCTTTTGAAGTACTGACCGACTTTCTGGAAGCCAACAGGCATTTTTTTGATGCCGAAATTGAATCGCTGGATTTCAGTGATCCAAAAGCTCCGGATATCATTAATGCCTGGATCCATGAAAAAACCCACGGGTTGATTGATGAAATGATTGAAGATATCAGTCCACAAACCGTCCTGTTTCTCATTAACGCTCTTTACTTTCAGGGCGACTGGGCCATTCAGTTTGATCCCGAACAAACGCGTGACGCCCCTTTTACTATGGTAAATGGAGAACAGACTATGGTTCCCATGATGCAGGTATCAGAGGAGTTCTATCATTATTCCGGAGATGACTGGAAGGTGATTGACGTACCTTATGGGGATCACCATTATCGTTTTACCGCTTTTCTTCCGGCCGATCAGAAATCCGATAATAACTTTGCAAAATCTTTTTCCAGGCAGCAGTATCAGGATCTTCTCGGACGCCTCTCCAAAGATACCGTTGATGTCTATATCCCGCGTTTTGAAATAGACTTCGATTACGAGAACATTAAAGAGGATCTGATCCACATGGGACTAACGTACCCCTTTTCCAAAGACCGACTGGCCGACTTCAGCCGGATATCTGCCAACGAACCTCTCGAAATTTCTGATGTTATGCATCGGGCGGTGATTAGCGTAGATGAAGAAGGAAGCGAGGCGGCGGCTGTAACCGTAATAGAAATTATCCGAACCAGTATTGGTGAACCAGAGCGCGCGGTAATACGACTTAACCGCCCGTTTATTTTCTTTATCCGGGATGCA
The DNA here is from genome assembly GCA_030012235.1 of Balneolaceae bacterium ANBcel3. GTDB lineage: Bacteria > Bacteroidota > Rhodothermia > Balneolales > Natronogracilivirgulaceae > JASCXY01. The sequence goes on from JASCXY010000221.1 coordinate 3,281, forward strand.
GCATCCGACAGCATCCTGTTTATGGGATTTTACGCAGGAACCTGATACAGACGGACTTCTATGTATGGACTAAACGGATACCTGCCGCTTAATCAATGACATCATCGCCCCGGAGAACATCTCCAAAGGTATTGTCCGATGCGGCAAGTACCAGGGCCGTGGTTGGAAGGCCGTCCAGCTTTCTATGTAAATTCAGATAATATTTTGAGAAATTTTCATCCGGCTGAGCCATTCCCAGGAAAATGAGATCTGCATTTTTTGAACTTTCTGCCAGAATATCCCGAAACGCCCTGCCATTCGACAACAAAACGTTCGTTTCAGCCTTGATTCGAATCAAGTGAAGAATACGGGATAGATTCGTTTTCGCTTTTTCAACACCCTGTTCATCGTGAACAACCATTTTAATTCTGATTGTAGCATTTCTCCAGGCATGACTGCTTTTAAGCAAATGTGCCAAAATCATCAAAAGCCCTCCATTGCCCTGCAAACCACCCCACCATACATCAATAATCCGTCTTTTCCCGAAAAGCGAATCTTTATTGTCGTGAATGATGACAACATTGCGGTTCAGGCTGTGAAACGAAGCGATAACCCGGCTGTACTTATCGATCATTTCTTCGTTTTCCGTATCGCCCATGATAATAGTATTGGGAACAAGATCCCCGAGTCCGTATGATTCCACCAGACGTTCCATTCCTTCATAAGGATCCGGTGCAGAGGTTACCCTT
>JASCXY010000222.1 GCA_030012235.1 Balneolaceae bacterium ANBcel3
ACGGTATGCTCTCACCCCATCAAAGGCACGGCCCCAAGAGGCAAAAATCCTGAAGACGATCGCCTGATCATTGAAAACATACTCAATCAGGATAAAAATGTTGCCGAAAATGTTATGATTGTGGATCTGGTGAGAAACGACTTGTCTGTAGTTGCAGAAACGGGGAGTGTGCGCGTGGAAAACCTGCTGGATGTACAGAGCTTTGCAACGGTTCACCAACTTGTCTCAGAAATTACTGCCCGTGCCAAATCCGATACATCGGCCGTAGATATTATCAAAAGTTGTTTCCCGATGGGATCGATGACGGGGGCACCAAAAATTCGAACCATGGAGCTTATTGAAACGTATGAATCATACCGGCGTGGATTATATTCCGGTGCGATCGGATTTTTCACTCCAAAGGACGATTTCGATTTCAATGTGGTGATACGAACAGCAATCCTGAAAGAAGATTCGATGTACTATTCTGTCGGCGGGGCCATAACATCGGGCTCAGATCCGCGGGACGAATGGAAGGAAAGCTGGTTGAAGGCCAAAGCTCTTGAGGTTATAACGGAATCTCCGGGAGCAAATCTGTGCCCGGCAGATAAGAAGAACCTTTCGTGTTTTGAATCTTGAAGATAAAAGAGAAAAGCTATATATTAGCTATTCTGAAAATAAGGTAAAATGTGTCGCTAATGAGCGAACCATGTTTTAGATACGGAAAGAACGATCTAAACGAAAACAGATTTTAAGAAGTACAGTTAAGTCGAGCATAACACGTCGGAATGTTTTTAGTTATGTGAGCACTATCTGTAGAAAAAAGAATAAACAGATGAAATGACCATGGCCGGGCAGGCGCCCGGAGACGCAGGCGTAAGGTTAAATGCGGTCGTGGCATTACTGGTGACGTTATAAATCATAACATTTGAACACATGAAAAAAGGCATTCACCCGGATTACAAAGAAGTTAAGGTTATCTTAAGTGACGGTAGCGAAATCGTTACCCGAAGCACCATGAAGACAAAAGATGGTGTCTATAAAGCCGAAATCGATTCAAAAAATCATCCTTTCTATATTGGAAGCCAGAAAATGATGACGGCCGCCGGACGGGTTGACCAGTTTGAGCGTCGTTACGGGAAAAAAGCCGCCAAGAAATAAATCCGGCTTTTTATTTACTTCCTGATAGAAGCTTACGTTTTTTTGTAAAGCAGGTTTATTCATATAAATCTGCTTTTTTTATATACAATCAGTGCTTTTATAGGAGTCAGGGTTAAAAAAGGGAGATGATATGAATTTGCAGCTTGAAATATTTGAAGGACTGAATGCCTTTGGAGAAAATGCGTATTTAGTCCACAATGGCACGAGGGCGCATCTTTTCGATCCGGGATTTTCAAACGATTATGAATGGGGGCTGTTGATTGGAAAAATCAAGGAACTGAAGGTTATTCCGGAGGCCATTGTTCTAACGCATGCGCACATTGATCATATTTTAGGTCTTCAGAGAGCTCAGGAGTTATTCAACGCGCCGGTTTATATGCATGAAGACGGACTTCCGCTTATGGATCATTTTGATGAACAGGCAATGATGTTTGGACTTGAAGCCGATCCGATAACCGTTGAACCTTTCCCCATTCTGCCTTCGAACGCAGCCCGGATAGAATCTTTTGAGTACGATATCCGCCACACACCCGGACATGCACCGGGACATGTATCCTTTTATCATCAACCTGGTGGCTGGGTCATCGTTGGAGATACCCTGTTTGCAGGTGGTGTTGGGCGCACAGACCTTTACGGAGGAGATTTCGGCCTGCTTGAAGAAAGTATTCGAAAGAAACTATATGTGCTTCCTGATGAAACGGTGGTGTGGCCGGGACATGGACATCAAACCACGATCGGATATGAAAAGAAAAGTAATCCGTTTGTGAGGTCTGCCCTTTGAGAAAAGTGGCAGAAGATGCTACTGAATACGTGTCATTTTCCCATGATGTGTGCCTTGGTCGGTTTCTACCCGGTAGATATAAACGCCACTCGCCCAGTTACCGGAATCCAGTGGAATCGAATGAATACCGGGCCGCAGGCGGATCTGGTCATACACCTGCCGGATTAACCGGCCATTAACATCAAATATGGATATTGAAACGAGGCTTTCTTCCGGGAGTGAAAGCCGAAGGCTGGTTTGATGCGAAAACGGATTTGGATAATTAACCACGGATCCCAAAGGACGAACTTCCTTCTTCAACTCTTCTGAAATGGACGTTCCTGTAACATGAATATCAGAAATACGAAGTTTTGAGCGGGCTCCGCTATCCGATTGTGCGATTTCTCCGGTGAAGTAATACTTCCAGCGTAATTCGATATAGGGCTTGTTTTCCAGAGCTGTCGGAAGCGAGATGTCCGTAAAGGATTGAGCATGGCCCGCTTCTTCGTTGCGTTTATATTCGATGGGGTCTCCATTCTCATCGAGCACATCTTTATAGGGCCCGGTAGTATGGATGCGGTACTGAAGGCGTATACGATATACACGGGAGTTTGGTAAAACGGTACCACCGGTCCAGTTTAGCCGCAGGTCTTTCATGTCAAGGGTGTTGAGGGCAAGCACGGCCGCTCCCAGTCTACCTCCCGGAAAGCCGGGATTTCCATCCGGATTAGAGGTATTGATGAACGAAAACCCATCACGGCCAAGGCCGTTTATCCGGGTTCGGGACGACAGATTGTATGCACCGGTAACGATTCCCTCCACATCTGATAGCAATCCGGGGTCTTCTTCATCCATATACTGAAAAATCATATTCGATGGGTAAGTCCCGGCCTCAGCATCCGGATCCCATTCTTCAAAACGGTAATCTCCTTCTGCCAAAGCATGTGCCGGCGGCATCAGAGCCGTAGAACTGGTATCCGGTGTAAATATGGCTTTTAGACGGATATTTTTGGACGGGACAATAGTTAACGATTCTTCATCAAGGCTATCATTCGTAATGAGTCCATCGGCTTCCCAGTGAGAAAAAGAAAAGCCGTGATAGGGTAGAGCGGTGATGGTAACAGGAGTGTTGTTAAAATAGGCACCCTTCCATGGATAGGGAGTTATAGGGGTTTGCAAACCGGGGGTTTCTTCATCAATGGTAATCTGATTTATGCGGATTCTGCCCTTTTTCAGGCTGGATACATCTACGGTTATTTCCGAAGTTCCTCCCAGATCAAAAAAGTCACGGATGTGCCGCGTGTGATATTCCGGTCTTTTTTCTGCAAAGTCCCTCATCCGTTGAATATTAAAATGCCACTGTTGCTTGGAATCAATTTGTCCCCATCGTTTGATATGTTCCTCAATCACGGGCTCAAGCATGTCTTCAAATTTGTCAATCATGGAAATAACATGATTCGGCCGAAAGAGGGTATTCATCAAATCTGCGGACCGGTTGATGAAATCATTCCGGAACGATTCATTTTCGAACAGTCTTCGGATGAGCAACGTTGACCAGGGGTAGTTGGGCCATTCATCATAGGTATCATTGGTGGAATGGCGCAACATATTAAAGCTCTCTACACGGAATGGATTTAGCAAACCAAAAGCAGCATCGGTATCCAGCACAACCCACCGCCATCTCCCATCGTGTCCGGCGGGCGCATCCGGATTGTAAGGAACCCGAAGCCTCCAGTAATCCTGATTGTTTCCCGGCCAGTCTACATTTCGTATGAACATTTGAGCCACGATATAATCCAGAAAGTTATCCAGATCCATTTGAGTCTTCACGTATTCGAAATGCTTTTCTTCAGCAAGGCTGTGTTCCGAAACAAATTGACGCAATGCACTGAAGTGAAGAGAGTCCCCGGATTTGATTTCCATATTCTCGGACAAATGATCGATATTGTCCGGATCTACACCATAGGTTCGCTCAAAGTAAAAAGCATCATAGCGCTCACGAAGATTCTGGATACCCCAATACTCGCCATTGATGAATACAATGAATGGGCGGTATGCCTGTGTATCAAAATTAAGTCCGCTTAT
>JASCXY010000223.1 GCA_030012235.1 Balneolaceae bacterium ANBcel3
TGATGGATGGACCATTAAAACAGCCGATGGATCGCGTTCAGCACATTATGAACATGATATTGCAGTAAAAGATGGCGAAGCTGATATTTTGAGCACTTTTGCCTATATTGAGGAGATAACCAAAATTCCAATTGATAGCATTGTAGCTCATGGCTAAACAAGAGCCCATAAAACAAGAAGGAAAAATCATAGAAGCATTGCCAAATGCCCAGTTTCGTGTAGAACTGGAAAACGGGCATGAAATACTTGCTCATGTTTCAGGCAAAATGAGAATGTATTACATAAAAATTCTGCCTGGAGATAAAGTCACCGTGGAAATGTCTCCATATGACCTGAGCAAAGGAAGAATTACATATCGTTATAAGTAAGAGAAGGTACATATCAATAAATAATCCGTTTATTGTCTTTGTACCGGATATGGTTTACGTTTTAAAAAAATAGAAAAGCAGATGAAAACGAAAGCATCCGTTAAGAAAAGAGGCCCCGGAGACAAGATTGTTCGTCGAAAGGGAAGAGTTTTTGTAATCAATAAAAAGAACCCTCGCAATAAACAACGACAAGGGTAAAAGCAGGAATAACGACGTATGGCTCGAATTGCAGGAGTAGATCTACCAAAAAATAAAAGAGGTGTTATTGGTCTCACCTATATTTTCGGAATCGGAAACACCCGGTCAAAAACCATTTTAAATACTCTTGGTATTGATGAGAGTAAAAAAGTGAATGACTGGAGTGAAGATGAAGTTTCCAGTATCCGAAAAATGATAGAGGATGAATACAAGACCGAAGGTGCATTGCGTTCAGAAGTGAATGCAAATATTAAACGTCTTATGGATATTGGTTCTTATCGTGGGCTTAGGCACAGAAAAGGATTGCCGCTAAGGGGGCAGCGTACTAAAACCAATGCTCGTACAAGAAAAGGAAGGAGACGTACGGTAGCAGGTAAAAAAATAGCTCCACGTAAGTAAATTATAAGCGATTTGGTTTAATTATGGCAAAGAAACAATCAAAAACAGCAGTATCTAAAAAGAAAAAAAAGCAGGTTACGGATCCCAACGGCCGGGCTTATGTTAAAGCTACCTTTAACAACGTGAATGTAACGATCACAGATACCAACGGTAACGTTTTATCATGGTCTACTTCCGGAAAGGAAGGCTTTAAAGGATCTAGAAAAAACACTCCATATGCTGCTCAAATGAGTTCTCAAACTGCTGCTAAAGCTGCATACGATATGGGACTTAGGAAAGTAGATGTTTTTGTAAAAGGGCCTGGTTCCGGAAGAGAAGCCGCTATACGGGCACTTGCTACCTCCGGACTTGAAGTTCAGGTCATAACAGACCAAACGCCCATACCACACAATGGTTGCCGACCACCAAAGAGAAGAAGAGTCTAATCACGATAGTTTGAGATAATATAAACATGGCAAGATATACTGGACCCAAGCAAAAAAGAGCAAGAAGATTTAAAGAGCCTATTTTTGGCCCTAGTAAAGCACTTGAAAGAAAGCCTTATGGCCCCGGCGAACACGGAAGATCCCGTCGGATGAAGAAGTCGGAATATGCCGTTCAGCTTGATGAGAAACAAAAGGCCAAATATACGTACGGAATGCTGGAAAAGCAGTTTCGTAATTTATTCAAAAAAGCAAGTGCCAAAGAAGGAGTTACTGGTGAAAACCTGATGAAATATCTTGAGGCCAGGCTGGATAACACGGTCTACCGTATGGGCTTTGCCAGAACAAGAAGACAGGCAAGGCAACTGGTGACACACCGCCATATCGTTGTTAACGGTACAGTTGTGAATGTTCCTTCTTTTTCTGTTAGGGCTGGGGATGTAATTTCTTTACGGCCAAAATCAAGAAACCTTGAAGTGGTGGATGAATCGTTGAAAAATACGAGCAGACGCAAATTTAAATGGCTTGAAGTAGACAGGAAGTCTCTCTCAGGTAAATTTTTGCACTATCCGGATATGGAGGATATTCCGGAGAATATCAATGTACAGCTTATCGTAGAGTTGTATTCCAAGTAATTTGTTTTAGAATTTTTGAAATCATAGTTAATCGTTTGCCTTATGAGCACGAACAATCTATTAATGCCGGACAGCCTGGTGGTCGAAGAATCAACAGAAACGTTTGGCAAATTCGTTCTTCAGCCACTTGAAAGAGGGTTTGGAGTTACTATAGGTAACTCTTTTAGGAGAGTCCTCCTCTCATCTTTACCGGGTATTGCGATCACCGCTGTTAAAATTCGCAGTGTTAAACACGAGTACTCAAGTATTGAGGGTGTATCAGAAGATGTATACGATATTATTCTCAATATGAAAGAAGTGAGATTTCGGCAGGTGGAGCAAAGCAGCGGAATCATTCATGTATACAAAGAAGGACCTGGTGTCTTAACCGCTAAAGACATAGACGAAGCTACTTCTGAATACTCTGTTCTGAATACCGATCTTCCCATTGCTACCCTTTCAGAGGGAAGTGTTATTGATATGGAATTACGGATGGGCAGAGGAAAAGGATATGTAACGTCTTCTGAAAATACCAATGAGCAGGAATCTGATATTGATATTATTCCTGTTGATGCTGTTTTTACCCCTATTAAATCGGTTAAATTCGATGTAGACAATGTACGGGTTGGACAAAAAACGGATTATGAAAAACTATCTATGGAAGTTACCACTGATGGGTCTATCAATCCGAAAGAAGCTTTTACTATTGCCGGTAAGATCTTGAAGGATCACATTGAAAAGTTTATTACCGAGCAAATAGAAGAACCTTTCTCTCAGGAGGAAGAAGAAGTTGATGCAGAGAAATTACGAGTAGCCAGCTTACTTAAAACAAGCATTGAAGACCTCAATCTTAGTGTCAGGGCTTATAATTGTCTGAAATCAGCAAACATCAATACCATCGCAGAACTTGTATCAAAAGATGAAACAGAGCTTCTGAAGTTTAGAAACTTTGGTCGTAAGTCTTTAGCAGAACTTCTTGAAGTCATTGAAGACAAAAATCTGCAATTTGGAATGGATGTGGATAAATATTTAGATGAATAAATTTCACGATTAACGAAGTAATTGGAAAACCATGCGTCATTTAGTTAGAGGGCGAAAGCTAGGCCGGACGGCTTCTCATAGAAAAGCAACTTTGTCAGCACTTTCTGTTGCTTTAATCAAGCATGACCGAATCGTAACAACGTTGGCAAAAGCCAAAGCTTTACGTAGTTATGTTGAGCCCATTATTACACGCTCAAAAGAAGATAACACGCATAACAGAGGCCTTGTTTTTCGGCATCTTCGGGATAATAAAGCTACTTCTCGTCTTTTTGATGATATTGCACCCATGGTTGCAGATCGTCCAGGAGGATACACCCGAATAGTAAAACTCGGTCCCAGACCAGGGGATGGTGCTGAAAAAGCAATGATTGAACTCGTTGACTTTAATGAGTCTCAATCAGAATCAGCTGGCAAGAAAAGAAAGAGGACAAGGCGAGGTGGTACATCAGCCAAGAAGAAGGCTGCTGCCCCCAAAACAGAGGCGCCTAAAGAGAAATCAGCTGAAGAGTCCTCTAAAAAGAACGTAACTGCTGAAGAAGAAGTGGTGAATTCTGAAATTGCTACGGCCGAAGAAGAAGTTTCTGAAACTGAAACTAAAAAAACGGCGGGTACTTCTGAAGAACCCAAACAAGAAGATACTCCGGAGTCCAATGACTCTGACAGCTCTGAAGAGAAGAAAAGCGAATAATATTTTTTGCAGGACGACTCTCATGTGCCTTATTCGGTACTCCTATATGTCATTGTTTAGACTAGTGTTAAACTGCTTATAAGCGACTTATCCACTATCAAGTCGATAAAGTGTGGAAAAGTAAAGATTGACAAAGGGAGCGAGTAGTGTTTATATTGGGAGTTCCTGCAGATGGTGGCCTTCGAGAAAAGGAAAATAAAATTTGACAAGGTT
>JASCXY010000224.1 GCA_030012235.1 Balneolaceae bacterium ANBcel3
ATAGGCTCGCTGGACACGATGACAAACCGGGTGTAGTTGCCTTCCTGATTGGCAAGGTCTTTGGCAAGAATCTTCAGATCGTACAGTTCTGCCGCATAGGCACTGGCAATCGCCGCCTGTTCCGGATCCCCGTCTTTCATCATTTTCTTTGCTGCCATGGCGGTATCGGTGTAGGGCTCAACCGAAGCCTGTGGCAGACCGGCTAAAAACTTGCTGCACTGAGATAGCGCCTGCGGATGGGAAAGTATACGGCGAATCGATGTAAGGGGCGTCTGCTGTGTCGCCATCAGACAGTGATTTACACGAAGCACTTCCTCTCCAATGATATGCAGGTCTTTCTCCGCCAGCAAATCGTAGGTGTCGTTGATGGAACCGGCCGTGGTGTTTTCAATGGGAAGAATCGCTACATCGGTCTCTCCTTCTTCCATGGCGATCGCCGCCTGTTCAAAGGTCTTGTACCCGACACAACGCACATCGTCGTACCGCCCGGAAAAATGTCGCATCGCCGCCTGATGGCTGTAGGCTCCCCGTGTACCCTGAAAAGAAACCGAAATCGCCTTTATATCCAGCTTGTTGTTCTGGTGATCTAGCAAAGAATGGCTCTGATACCGAACCGATTGATATATAATATCCCGAAATAATTGCTCCGTGAAGTAAGGGTCTATCCCCAAACGCACCGCCCGGTCACGGATCTTGCGAATCAACTCTTCTTCTCTCCGGGGATCCCGAATCTGTACCTGATCCGAAATTTTGTTGGTGAATACGTCCCGTACAATTTTATGACGCTCGGCAAGCGTCTGAACCAAACGCTCATCCAACTCATCTATTTTGGACCGATATTTTGAGATCACTTCCGGATCTTCTTGTTTGTTTTCTTTATCCGACATGCGCTTTTTCTATTGCAATATGTTTAAACCATCGTGCCAAAATACATAAAAAGAGGGACAGATTGTACCTGGACATCTTCTAATAGTCAAATCGCCAAAGGACGTCTACCCCACTGCGATAATCGTCACCAGCCGTAATGATCAGATCCAGGTTTCTTCGAATCATATATTCAATCATCATTTGCATGCCCGCATCGGATCCTCCCAACTCCTGTAAAAAGGCCACAAACAACCGGTCAGAAACAAATTTCCCCGCCTTGATGGTCGTTCCCCCGCTTCCACGCTGATTGCTGCTTTCAATTTCAATCACATCAATTCCGAGCCGGTCAGCCGCAAGGGTTTCGATCCGATCCAACAGTATATCCAGGGCAATATTGGTCGCCAGGCTGCCATCGGATCGGCCTGTAACCGTCTGCTCCCATCCGGCCAGTGCATGAAACGGCCTCCCAAAAAGGGTATAGCTGATAATGTCCTGCAACTCCATCTCGGGATCACTGTCATAGGTAAATTCCGGATCTGAAAGGGTTCCCGTAATGTTAAAGTAGATATGGATGTCTTCGTATTGTTGCCTTGGCCTATATAAGGTCCGGATATTCATTTCCGGATCCATCGGATCACCACTAAATTGCACATCTCCACGTTCTAAACGAAACCGCTTATTGAATGTGGTTACATGCCCGGATGAAATCCCCATGTCTCCAAAAAGCTGTAGTTCACCGTAGGGCTCTTTTACCAGATCTATTTCTCCGCGCGGAGCAAGAAAAATCTCCGGATCCCGGCGTGTGCGGACAAACGCATTGCGGTCTACCATGAAGGTCATATCCATTTCCAAACGATCGAAAAAGTCGGGAATATCGCTTATATCTTCTTCGCCTTCCAACTGAACAACTTCGATATCCCTTTCCCCAAAACCATCTAAGAAAATGGTGCCTCGCTCCCAGATAACATTACCTGCCAGTAGCGGTGCTTCCAGACTTCCGGAAAGCGTAATATTCAGACCTGCAAATATTTCTATATCTCGGGTATTAAAAACCCGGAAGTTGTTTGCCCTGAATCCAAGTTGCAGCGCACCCGGCTCAAGCCCTTCCATGGAAATGCGCCCGCTTCCCTCCAGAGAACCTGAACTTTGAGCCGAAAACCGCTCCAAAACGATTTCTTCCGGAGTCATGCGAACTACCGATTCTATCTGCCGGATGGTGACGTTATTTTCAACTAACCGGAACTGGCCTTCGCTTAATTCCACTTGTCCCCGGATCAACGGCTCGGATACTTTTCCCGAAATGTCTACTTCCGCATTGAGTCTTCCCTGTAGTCCGCGGATCACACCGGGATCCAGAAAATCGTTAAATGCTGCCAGGTTGAAGTTGTCTGTAAAAATACTGGCTTCAATGGCATCATCTTGCTCGGGCCCGGCCGCCGTCCTGTTCGGTATATCTATATGCAGTGGTATGTTTGCCTGTATGTCTGCTGCAATTTGTCCCATGGTATGAATTCGTGAGGTCAGCCGAAGCCCCCCATGCTCGTGATTGTATGCCCATGAAGCCTGGAGGGTATCCATCTGAACACCGGACACCCGTCCATTATGAAGATAGAGCTGCCCTTCCAGCTCAGGTACCCCCGCTGTCCCGGAGAGGGTGCTGTTCATGGAAAATCGTCCTCTCAGATCTTCCAGGCCCATCATCTCCATGATGTCCGAAAAGTCTGCCAGAGATACCGGTTCGATCTGAATGGATGCGTATACCGCTTGATCTAGCCATTCTGCATCCGGTTGTTCCAACATTCCGGGATCAAAGGGAATCGACCACGCCGACTGCATCAGCAAAGCCTCGTTTTTCCAGATAAGAAGCGCCCCTTCCAGCTCTTTATTAAGGATCTCTGTATCTATTTTTATCGTATCTAATTCGATATAGGAATGCCTGAAACCGGATAGTTCGGCCTTGGCAATCAGATTGATATCATCGGTATCAAAGGAAAATTCCACCCGGCCGGAAAACAACGCCTCAAAAAAGGGCTCTTCCAGAAACACATATTGCGCCTGCCCCAAATCGGCTTCCCTGGACTCAATGAAACCCGACCACCTGCTGTGTGATTCCTGTTCGATATTCATGATGAATTCTGAGCCGGTATTTGATATCAAAATCAATGTATCGGCCTGTATGCTTCCGGGAGCCATCGTAATGGAAAGTGGTTTTTTAAGAGAGTAGGCCCCGGCCGGATCTCTTAAATCGAGCTGATGCACAAGGATATCCCCGGCCTGCCCGTCAAAGGTGTAGTTGGCTCTTGTTCTTAACCCGCTTTCTGCTTCAACATTGAACCGAAAGTCATAGCTTCCGGAAATAACTTCTTCATCAATGGTTCCGGCCGCTATAAACCGGATATCTGTCATGGAGTATGCTCCGTAGGACGGATCCTGAATTTCGAGGTCCGCAATGTATTCCATTACTTCTGACAAGAGTACGGCTGCTTTTCCATGTACCCTATGCACTGTAATGCTGTCATAGACCACATCACGCAGGGCCACATCGGCTTTAACGACCAGGTCTCCCCGCTCATCGGGACGAATACGGCCGCCTATTTCTCCAAGTACCTGGAATTCTTCTGCTCCGGCTAAATTGGCAAACCCACTTACGTCTTTTAATTCTAACTGAAAACGCATGCGATTGTCCATGTTTGCCGGCTCAAGGATATGCTGACGTAAAAACAGGCTTGCATCGGCTGATGATCCCGAAATGCGGCCGTCTTCTATTTCGAGCCAGCCGTCTTCCAACCGAAAATCCATTTTGGCGGTTTCAAACCGCTGACCGTTTATGACCGACCGGTTAAAGTCCAGGTTTCCGGACAACAGCATCTTTTCTGGCTCGGTTCCGGCCCCTTTTAACTCAATGATTCCGGAAATATCTGTGGCAAGATGTTCGAGTCCGGGCAGAACCGAAAGATCGGCATGCGCCAGGATGGTTTTAAGGGAATATTCAAGGTCATCCTGCCCCCAGTTTACTTCTGATTGCGTTTCGATGCTGGCTTCGCCGGAAGATATCACACTCTCAGCG
>JASCXY010000225.1 GCA_030012235.1 Balneolaceae bacterium ANBcel3
TTGGCATCGCTGCCGGTGTTGCATGTGCCTCAACCCCCATCGGTTGGGGAACGTGTGCCGCCATCGCTGTCGGATCAGGAGCCCTCACCCTTTCTGGTTTTTCCGGGCTTTTTAACCGCCACGACGATCTCAATAACGACGATTGTAATATGCCCGAAGGCCCGGATAACTTCGATCCGGAGACCTGCGGATCTTGTGGCGGTGACGGTGGCGGATTTGGAGATCCTCATTTATTCACGTTTGATGGCCTTAATTACTCTTTTCAGGCGGCCGGTGAATTTATCTTAACCCGATCAAAATCAGATGATTTTGAAGTACAGGCACGCATGGAGCAAATGGAGCCTGACAGAGATCGCTTCACCATTTTTACGGCATTTGCTCTTAATGTGCATGGTGATGAGATTGTTATTCTGGAAGACGATGCTCCTCCGTATATACCCTCTCTGAAAATCAACGGGAACCTTCAAAATCTTGATGAAATGGGTATGGAGCCTGTGCAGTTACCGGCCGGAGGAACCATTCGCTGGATTGGAAATACCTTTATTATTCATTGGCCCGAGAGTAATACCGTAGTTCATGCATGGCAAAGCCCGGCAGGATTGGTAACCGGAAACCGTGCACTTGCTATAGAAATTGTACTTGATGAAAAATACCGCGGACAACTGGAAGGATTGTTGGGAAGCTTTGATCCGGAACTTCGTAATGCAATGACAGCAAGGGACGGCCGAACCTTTTTCAGGCCTCTTTCTTACGAAGAGCTTTACGATGAGTTTGGAAACAGCTGGCGAATACACCAAAGAGAATCACTTTTTGGTACTAAAACATTTAAGGTTCCCAATATCCCGGCGAACATCTTTACGACCAATGATCTGGATCCATCTACCAGGCAAGAGGCACAAACGGTGTGTGAAAATCGCGGGATCAGCAACCCTATTCTCTTGGATAACTGCATTTTTGATGTAGCGTTAAGCGGTGATCATCGCTTTGCTTACGACGCCGCGAGTCTGATCACTTCGGCTTCGGATGAACAGATGTCAGATTTTCTTGCTGATGACGAAGGAAAGATCCAAATAGACCTCCTTGCATCCGGAACGGCCTCTTCGTCGTTTGAGTTTCAAAGTGACAACCCGGATATAGGATCATTTTCTCTTTCTGAAAACGACCAGGGGCAACACTCAAACACCCGTGTTTTTCATCCTCTCAACCCGGGAACGTATCATATTAACCTCGCATCAGCTATGAATGATTATGAACTGCTGGATATTGTATGTGAGAACGGAGATGCGGAAGTTGACCTGGAAGAGAAACTTGCCACTATCTATCTGGAAGGCGGAGAATCTATACGATGCAGCTTCTCTATCATTCCTGAAAACGTACTTCGGCATTTTGTCCTGCAGACTCCGGAAGATGAAAGCCAGGTTGAAGTAGCAGGAATGAACGACGACGAGTTTACTTTTTCATGGGAATCAGCGGCATTAACAGGCCAGGACCCGGTAACCTATTTTCTGGTTTTAGATACGGATGAACACTTCAGAAATCCTTTTTTCCAGGAAACATCCAACCATGAGGGCACTGAAACCAGCAAAACGCTTACCTATGAGCAAATGGATCAATTCCTTGAGGAACAACAGGTGGATCCGGGAGCTTCTTTTAACGGATATTGGACAGTAAAAGCCGAACATGAAGGGGTGGTCAGACGGGCAGCTCAAGCACATCGCATCGTGTTTACCCGTGGAACAGTAGCCGGTACATCCCCGCAAGACCTTCAGACTCCGGATGAGTTTGTTCTGAAACAAAATTATCCAAACCCGTTTAATCCTTCAACTATTATAACGTACAAGCTTCCCGAAAGCAGCCAGGTTACCCTGTCTGTGTATAATATTTTGGGACAGCATATCACTACACTGGTGGATACCCGCCAGGCTGCAGGAACACACCGTGTTCAGTTTGATGCAGGCGGGTTGTCAAGCGGGACATATATTTATCGCATTGAGGCCGGGCGCTTTATGGAGTCCGGAACCATGATGTTTATTAAGTAGAACGAAAAAGATCGCACTTTTAAGCGGGCGGTATACCTATGTTTATCGATATAATCGGTTAACAGGGTATGCCGTTCTTTTTATTTCAGACAAACGTTCTGCTATAGCCTTACGGGGCTTTCCTGATACAAATCTCCCTGCTTCCATCCCCTTTTATCCATTTCATCCATAATTCCTGAAATGACTTCAGGGTGCTTTTTTCTGCCCCATTTTGGTGCTGTCAACAGATGTGCCGGAGCACTGCCGCATACACGGGCTATGGCAATGTCCGGCCGGAGTCTTGCGATAAAGTTACACGCCAGATCAATCCATTCTTCGAAAGAAAAAAGGGGAAACGGATCGTTATGATACTCCTTTTCCAGCTGCGTTCCCCGAACCACCTGAAGATGGTGAATTTTCAGATAATCCAACGGCAACGCAGACATCTCTGCAGCCGTATCCAGCCACATCGTATGATTTTCCCCCGGCAATCCCAGAATCAGGTGAGCCCCCAAATGAACACCCCGTCCTTCCAAATCAGAAAACGCCTTTTTTACCGCTTGATAATCATGGCCGCGGTTAATCCGTTTAAGTGTTTGATCAAAAACAGACTCAATTCCAACTTCAACCGCAACATAATATTCCTTAGAAATCGACTCCAGCAGTGACAGTACCGGTTCATCCAGACAGTCGGCCCGAGTTCCCAGCACCAAACCGTGTACATCCGGGTGTTCCAACGCCTCTTTATACCGCTCTTCGAGTATCTCTACAGGAGCATACGTATTGGAATACGCCTGAAAATAGGCCAAAAACTTTTTGGCTCCGTAACGTTCCTTCTGGCTCTGAACACCATGACTGACCTGATTCCGGATGGATGTTTTTCTGTCGAGATATTTGGGCACAAAGCTGCGATTGTTGCAGTATGTGCAACCACCGGTTGTTACATGCCCGTCAATATTGGGACAAGTAAATCCACCATCCACAGATACCTTGTACGTAACATCGCCAAAGGCGTTTTTCAGATAGTTATAATAATCAAAGTAGGGTTTATTTCTTTTCTTCATACACCAAAGATACGATGCCGTCAGATCGGAATCATCCCACGAAGATAACACGAAAAGCGGCTTATCACCATTCTAACGTCCATCCCAGGAAAACAGATCGTCCCGGCGCCGGCTCATAATAGCGCCCGAAATTCGCATTGACACTCACAGAGCTATTGTATTGGGTATCAAAAACATTATTAATGGCTATGAAAGGTATCCAGCGAGCCGTATCAGCAAGGTCAAAACCGGAATGTCCCATTCGCACATGAACCAGCTCATATCCCGGATTTGATGTCGTATTTTCATTATTCACATAGTAACTGCCCGTGTGTTCAAACGTAAGATCGGTTCTGAAACCTGAATGCTGAAAGGAGACACCTGCAACCAGCCGGTGTTCGGGGATACCCGGTAAACGATTCCCCTCCTCAAAATCAGATCCATCTGATTCGAGAAACGTAAAATGGCTGTAGTTGTAATTCAATAACATTTCCAGCCAGTGATTTGCTTTCCATCGGACAGAAGCTTCAAGCCCGTCATGCCGCGTTTTTCCGGCATTCCTGTAGAAATCCCTGCTTCCACCCTCCGGGGTGCGAAAACTGATCAGCTGATCCTTGACCTGCATTCTAAATACAGCGATTTCATACCTTAATAAGCTTTGCGGCCACATTCCCCTAAAACCGGTTTCCACTCCCCTGGCTATTTCCGGCTTGATATCCGGATTAAATCCTCCCGTCATCTCCGGATGATTGACAAGCTCGGTGGTTGTAGGTGTTTCAAAGGATGTCCCGAAGTTCACGTAAAGTAATCCATGGTCAGAGTTATATGAAACTCCAATAGA
>JASCXY010000226.1 GCA_030012235.1 Balneolaceae bacterium ANBcel3
TCAATGTCCGTATGCTATGCATGTGATTCCTGGATAAACGCATTTAAAAGATGTTCCATGGCATTCATGTCTTCCTGAAGCCGGGCTTCGCTTAACTCGGTGTCGATGTACATAGTACCTTTTTCTGACAATGGCGTAAAAACATACTCCACCTCAATTCGGGTAGAAGAGTGCTCCTCTGGAAACAGAGAGACAGAAAAACGGGCAGTAAGTAACTCATGAGCGAAATGTATAAAAACAATGGTGTGGAGTGCCGGATCATATTCGGATACCATCCAAAGAGTTTCACGATCGTATTCATGGGTTTTAAACAGACAACACTCGTGTATGAATCCGGTTTTAGAGTAAATCCACTCGTATTTCCATCCGGGGATCCACTCTGTTTCCCGTTCAGGACACAAGAGTGGAAAAACGATGGAAGGTGAAGCATGAATGATCAATGAAAAAGTTCGGGTACATTGCATAGCTTGAAAATTTGTTATTGGCGTTGAGTATAGAGGAGTATGGGGCGAGATAACTAATCCTTCCCTACTTCAGAATGCTCGTTCACAGGAGAATGATTAAATAATCCATGAGCTGCAATGATTTCATGGATTCTTGCCCGGCTGAATTCGTCAAATATCTGATTCGGTGTTGTATTCTGCGATGCGTCCGTAAACCACCTGGAAACTATTGAAAACGATACATATTTGTAATCAGGGCGATTATAGATCTCTTCGGGTTTCTTTCGAAAAGAGATACTGAGCCGGATGGAGTCTTTCTTAGTTGGTTCTCCGGATCGCAATGTATATAGCAGTTCCTTGAAATCAATTGTATTCTCTGCAAAAGAAACCCTTTCAGGCATGGCGGCATAGCCATAGTTACCGGATCCATCTTGATTTACCAGAATCCATACATGGTCGGGGAGTGTTATCATCACAGACTCAGGGAGAGAAGCACAACCGGTTAACCGTATAATTAGAAGCGCACAAGCGAAAAAGGGAAGTTTCATTGCTATTAATGAAAAGTGACAGAGTATTTCAGTAAAACAGGTGATGTGATATCTGTTCCACTGGATAACAACAGCTCCCCTTAATCATATATATCGCTGTGGTAGTCTCTTGGAATATATCTACAAAACGCCATAAGGAAAAGGGAGATGGCGTTATAAGTTTTTAATGAACGGGTGGGATGGAGGTTGCCCAAAATCAAACCACAACAATGCCCTCATGTCCTGTGAAGCAAGTCGGAATATCTGACATCCCTTCTTTAAATCAAACCACAACAAGCCGCTGGTTTGAGGGAGTAGGGGGGGGCACCATTGCCAATAGCTACTCAGAGAACGTCCCTTCTGGCGCTAAATCTGGCGATGACCGCATTCAGCGTGCTCGTTTGGCAAGCGTTACATATATCCCGGGAAGTATAAGCAGGGTTAGAACGGTTCCGGCGATCATACCGCCAATCACAGTAATGGCCAGTGGTTGCAGAATCTCGTAGCCTTCTCCGATTCCAATGGCCAAAGGCAGCATACCGAAAATGGTGGTTGCAGAGGTCATAAGTATGGGCCGGAAACGTATGTTAGCCGCTTCTGTAATCGCCTGATATGCCGTCGAATCGGATTGTTTTCGATGGTTTTCTGCAAAGTCCACCAACAGAATAGCATTGTTGACAATGATTCCGGTTAAGAAAACAAGTCCAAGTAACACCGACGCACTTAGTGCCATGCCAGTAATCCATAAAGCAGCGGCCACTCCAATTAAAGCAAAAGGAAGCGAAAGGAGGATTACGATAGGGCTGAATATTTTTTCGTATTGTATGGCCATGACCACAAAGACAAAGAAGATGGCCAGTATAATGGCAAGTTGCAGAGAACGGCGGGATTCTTCAATCGCTTCTTGTTCGCCGGCGTAAATCATACTGATACCGTTCGGGAGGGTGAATTCAGAAAGAATACTTCGAATTTCCTCACCAACATCACCCATAGTGGCTTCATTAATATCCACAATGGTATTGATCCATACCACTCGTATCTGATTAAACCGTTCGATATGAGCAGGCCCTGTAATTTCTTCAAATGAGACGAGAGAACCCAGCGGGACGGTTTGTCCGGCTTCATTCATCACGGGAATATTAAGCAGCCCATCGACAGTTCCTGTGATGTCCCTGGAGTAACGCACACGAAGATCGTATTCAAATCCGCCTTCTACAAACTGTGTCGGTACGCTGCCATTTACGGCACCATGCAACAGAGAAGCAACGTCCAGCGACGTCAAATGGATATTGGAAGCACGATCCTCATCTATACGGAACACCAACTGAGGGATTTGGGCATCTCTTCCTATCTGAATACTGCTTATGCCTCGCAGATGCTCAATCTCCCGCATTACCGACCGGGCAACATCATCCAGCTGTTCCAGATCATCTCCGATAATACCAACGGCGATATCCGCATCCGTCAGGCTGGTTTGAAGCCCTTCGATCCGTGGTCCCCGTACACGTTCCTGAATGAAAGGCAACCGGTGCTCTCTCATTTTGCCGCGGAATTCAGACACCCATTTTTCTGCCGAATATCCTCGTCGATGTTGATGAGGAACCAATTGCACAACACCATCAATCATTCCTCCACGAACAGATATTTGTCCACCCCGGAAGTAGCCGCCTACGGTCATATATTGTGATTCTACATGCGGCATGGCTTCGATGGTTTCCCGGATAATTTCGGCCACTTCATTGGAGGGCTCGATGGACGTACCATAGGGAAGAGAAAACCGAAAAGTAATCCTTCCATCATCTACCGATGGAAGAAATTCGGTACTCAGTCCACGGATCACCCAAATACTTCCGGCAAGCAACAGCACCGTAAGAAGGATTAACAGAATTCTTTGTTTCAATAATTGCTCAAGCAAAAAAGTGTAGCCGGCACGGATGCGTTGAAATATTCCTTCAAAAAGCCGATGTTTTTTTGTCCCCGTTCTGTCGGATGCATTTTTAACAGAGAATCGGGCCATGATGGCAGGAATCAGTGTGATCGCGGTAAGAAGTGAGATCAGCAAGGCAAATGCAATGGTAAAAATCAATTCACGAAACAGGAGTGCAGCCAGGCCGGTAACAAGCAAAAAAGGGAGTACCGCCGCCAGGTTGGTCATCGTCCCGGCTACAACGGCAGAAAGAACTTCCCGGGACCCATCTTTAGCCGCCTCAACAGGAGATTTATTTAATTCGGTTTGATGCCGGTAGATATTCTCGATCATGACAATGGCATTGTCAATCAATAATCCAACAGCAAGTGCAAGTCCGCCCAGGCTCATTATATTGAG
Source organism: Balneolaceae bacterium ANBcel3 (assembly GCA_030012235.1). Taxonomy (GTDB): domain Bacteria; phylum Bacteroidota; class Rhodothermia; order Balneolales; family Natronogracilivirgulaceae; genus JASCXY01. The sequence goes on from JASCXY010000226.1 coordinate 3,297, forward strand.
CGTCAGCCCTCCGGCATTCATTAACACAAAAGTTGCGATTATAGCAACAGGAATCATTAGCGCAACGATGACAGAGCGACGAAGACTACCCAGGAACAACAATATGATTATCATGGCAAGAATAGCACCTGACAATGCCGCCATTGTAACCGACCGGATGGAAGATGTGATAAAAAAGGAATCATCACGAATTACTTCTATGTGATAATCCGAAGGGATGTAGCCGGTGGCCTGCAGTTCATCCAGACGGTTGCGCAGATTATCTATGACACGAACGGTATTTGCCTGGGGTTGTTTCATGACCGAAATCTGCACCGACTCGGTATCATTAAGAAAAGCAAAAAGGCGTTGCTCCCTGTGAGCATCCTTCACTTCGGCCATATCTTTTAGGGGGATAAGTTTGCCAGAGTTGCGTGCCGGGATAAGGGTGTTGGCTACATCCTGATGTGAAGTGAAACGTGTTTGGGTTCTTGCCAGAATATCATATTCGTACGATGTGATGTTACCAATGGATTCATCGATATTTCTTCCTGCCAGTATTTGGGAAATAGAACCGATGGTCTG
>JASCXY010000227.1 GCA_030012235.1 Balneolaceae bacterium ANBcel3
TCCCTCTATAGGTTCTGTATTGCAGAGAAATTCATTAACGGATCATTTTCCTATCCTCTCTGGCATCCCATATGGTCATATTCCGTTTAAAATTCCATTACCCGTTGGTCAGGAAATATCACTATCTTTGAGCCAGTTTATCACCATAACCAGTAACGATACAATCTTCGATCTTTGACCAGTAAACGATTAACGGTATTTGCCTCCGGAACAGGATCCAATTTCATCTCACTGCACCAATCGGTTCAAAAGGGGATAATCCCCGCAACAATAACTGCTTTTATTACGGATAAACCAGGCTGCTCGGCTCGTTCCTACGCCAAAGAACATAACATCACGGATTATGTCCTGCGACCTGCGGATTTCGACTCACATGATGGCTATGTTAAGAAACTGTTGTCGGTACTTGAAGAAGAAACTCCGGATTTGATCCTGCTCGCAGGGTACCTGAAAAAGATACCTGATGAAGTTATTCGCCGGTATCCAAAAAAAATTCTGAATATTCATCCATCGTTGTTACCCCTTTACGGCGGAAAGGGATGGTATGGACACAAAGTGCATCATGCCGTTATTGAAAATGGTGACATAGAGTCCGGCTGCACCATTCACTATGTTACAGAAGTGTATGATGATGGCCCGATTATCGCTCAGCGAAAAGTTCCTGTTTTCCCGGAGGACCATCCGGATTCTCTGGCAAAACGTGTATTAAAAGAAGAACATACACTTTATACAGAGGTGGTAAAACGTCTTCTGGAGCAGAGTTGATTTTTTTTATATCTGCTCATCTGTAATCTTTCAATTATTAAAGAAATTCGTAGTACAGACCATGAATTCATATGTCCAGAATCTTCCACATGTACCCATAAAAAGAGCGTTGCTTTCTGTAACGGATAAAACCGGAATTATATCTCTTGCAACGGCTTTACATAAAAAGAACATTGAGATTGTATCCACCGGGGGGACTGCAACAAAGCTGCGCGAAGCCGGTATTCCGGTCATTGATGTTTCTGAAATAACCGGATTCCCTGAATGCCTGGATGGCCGGGTCAAAACGCTTCATCCAAAAGTTCACGGAGCTCTTCTGGCTCGTCCATCTATAGAAAGCCATGCCCATACATTAGCCGAGCAAGATATTACTCCCATTCAACTTGTGGTCATAAATCTGTATCGTTTCAGCGATGCGGTCTCTTCACGTCCTGATGAACTGGAGTTTGCCATACAAAATATTGATATCGGCGGGCCTGCAATGGTACGGGCTTCGGCAAAAAACTTTGAAAATGTCTGTGTATTAACGCACCCAGATCAATACAATGGCTTTTTAGAAGAATTAAACAGCTCCAATGAAGGGATTTCAGGAGCGACCCGTTTTGAACTTTCCTGTGCAGCGTTCCATATGACAGCATCGTATGATACCATGATATCAAATCATCTTGGCAGGTTTGATAGTGAGGACGGGCAGGAAACCACTGAGAACCTTTCTGTTCAGGAACCTCTCTTTCAGTCGTTGAGATACGGAGAAAACCCTCATCAACCCGCGTGTGTTTATGGCAACCCGGACCGTTTTTTTACCTGTTTTCATGGAAAAGAACTCAGTTACAATAACTACCTGGATATAGATGCGGCACTTTCCCTTGGAGCAGATTTTATAGATTCTGAAGACACTCTTTGTGCCATTTTCAAGCACAGTTTACCATGTGGTGTCGCTCTCGGAGAGACCCCTGAGCTTGCATGGGAGAAGGCTTTTTCTACCGATACGACCTCTCCGTTTGGCGGGATCGTGCTTTTCAACCGGCCTTTGGACCTTGCCGGTGCTAAAGCTGTTGATGCGATTTTTACTGAAATCATCCTTGCGCCAGATTATTCAGAAGAAGCGATGGCCTTATTAGAGAAAAAAGCCAACCGCAGACTTGTCCGCATCCACCAGTGGCCGGATACTACAGACTCACACATTCGATCTATTGCCGGAGGATATCTTTCTCAGCAACCCGATATGGGTTTTGCAGGTGAAGAACGCAAGGTGGTCACAAAGCGAGCTCCGGAAGCGGAGGAAATGGAAACCATGGAATTTGCCTGGAAAGTGGTCAAACATGTTAAATCCAATGCCATTGTTTATGCAAAAAACAAACAAACCATTGGGATTGGCACCGGGCAGCCAAATCGAGTCGACTCTTCCCGATTTGCTGTACAAAAAGCAGAAACATTCGGGCATTCGGTTAAAGGTTCCGTGCTGGCATCCGATGCTTTTTTTCCTTTTTCGGATGGTGTTGAAGAAGCGGCCAAAGCCGGTGCATCGGCGGTCATTCAGCCCGGAGGCAGCGTACGTGACCAAGAGGTCATCGAAGTGGCCAACCAATACAATCTTTCTATGATTTTTACAGGGAAAAGACATTTTCGCCATTGATTTTCTCTCAAAAGTCATAGAGTCTGGCTTGTTTTCCTTACGGATTCTGTTTCAAATAGCAATGGATTCTCAGTTTCTCTTTTTCTTATAACGACAAAAAATTTGTTTTTTTTAATTTTTCGACAAAGATATTCGCATAATGCATCTCATTATCGTAAATTTGTGACTTGAAAAGATTGCCCCATTATTGACTTTTTACGTTTACATCATTATGTCTCAGCCTGAAAACCAACAGCCATCGCCCTCCACAAAGCACGATAAACCAAAAGGCAGCTTTCTGGACTGGTTTTACACGGATATTGCCATTGACCTTGGAACAGCAAATACACTGATTCATTCACGAAATGAAGGAATTGTATTAAATGAGCCATCCATCGTTGCCCTGAATATGGAAGGTCAACCCGTGGCTATCGGTCATGAAGCCCGTTTAATGCATGAAAAAACTCACAGTAAGATACGAACGGTGCGTCCGTTAAGAGATGGCGTAATTGCTGATTTTGAGGTTGCCGAGCACATGATTCGCGGGATGATCAAGAAGGTCAAGGTGCGTTGGTTTTCGACTACCCGAAAAATGGTGGTTTGTGTTCCCAGTGGAATCACCGAAGTAGAAAAACGGGCGGTACGTGACAGTGCCGAGCATGCAGGAGCCAAGGAAGTGTACCTGGTTGATGAACCTATGGCTGCAGCTATTGGTATCGGCCTGGATGTCCATGAGCCCGTGGGAAACATGGTCGTAGATATTGGTGGAGGCACAACAGAAATTGCAGTAATTGCCCTTTCAGGTATTGTATATTCACAATCGGTTCGTTTAGGCGGAGATGAACTGAACGAGGACATCATTAATTATTTCAGACGAAACCATAATCTTTTGATTGGTGAACGAACGGCAGAGCAGGTCAAATGTGAATTAGGTTCTGCAACACCGTTGGATGAAGAGCAGGAACTCACTGTGAAAGGCCGTGATTTGGTCAACGGAGTACCCCGCACCCGCCTGGTTACTTCTAACGATATCAGGGAAGCCATTTCAGAATCAGTGAATACCATCGTTGAGTCAGTAACCAAATCTCTTGAACAAACACCTCCAGAATTGTCTGCGGATATTCTGGATCGGGGGATCTTTCTTACCGGTGGCGGTGCTCTTCTGAAAAACCTGGATAAACTGATTATGGAAACAACAGATCTTCCTGTTCATATTGCAGAAGACCCTCTGACAGCCGTTGTACGGGGAACCGGAAAAGTACTGGAAGACCTTGACTACTACAGAGCCATCCTGACGTAACAGAATGACACGTGAATGCAACTATCACACCGAAAGACACAAGAAATACGCGATCATGTCCTGACCGCGGTCTTTATTTTCCTTGCATTTTTACTGATGGTTTTCCGCCATGACGGAGGCCTGCAATCTGTACGTAAAACTTCTGTTATCGCT
>JASCXY010000228.1 GCA_030012235.1 Balneolaceae bacterium ANBcel3
ACCCTCTATAGATTCTGTATTGCAGAGAAATCAATTAACGGATCATTTCCCTATCCTCTCTGATATTCCATATGGCCATACTCCGTTTAAAATTCCATTACCCGTTGGTCAGGAAATATCACTATCTTTGAGCCAGTTTATCACCATAACCAGTAACGATACAATCTTCGATCTTTGACCAGTAAACGATTAACAGTATTTGCCTCCGGAACAGGATCCAATTTCATCGCACTGCACCAATCGGTACAAAAGGGGATTATCCCCGCAAAAATAACCGCTTTTATCACTGATAAGCCAGGCTGCTCGGCTCGTTCCTACGCCAAAGAGCACGACATTACGGATTATGTCCTTCGTCCATTGGACTTTGATTCCTATGATGCCTATGTACAGAAGCTATTGACGGTACTTGAACAGGAATCACCGGATCTAATCCTGCTGGCGGGATATCTGAAAAAGATTCCCGACGAAGTTATTCGCAGGTATCCCAAAAGAATACTGAATATCCACCCCTCTTTGTTGCCCCGCTACGGCGGAAAAGGATGGTACGGGCACAAAGTACATCATGCAGTTATCGAAAACGGTGATCAAGAATCCGGGTGTACCATTCACTTTGTTACAGAAGTGTATGATGACGGTCCGATTATCGCTCAGCGAAAAGTCCCTGTTTTTCCGGATGACCATCCGGATACTCTGGCAAAACGGGTATTAAAAGAAGAACATACGCTTTATACCGAGGTGGTAAAACGCCTTTTAGAGCAGGATTGATGCCCTCTTTTTCTGCTTATCTCTAGTTATTGAATTTAAAAAGTAACACGTAGCAAACACTATGAATACATATGTCCAGCACCTTCCTCATGTACCCATAAAAAGAGCGTTGCTTTCTGTAACGGATAAAACCGGCATCGTAGCTCTTGCTTCTGCATTACATGAAAAGAATATTGAGATCGTATCCACCGGAGGAACTGCAGCAAAGCTACGCGAAGCCGGAATACCCGTCATTGACGTTTCTGAAATAACGGGGTTTCCAGAATGTTTGGATGGCCGGGTTAAAACACTCCATCCAAACGTACACGGAGCACTACTGGCCCGTCCGTCTTTAGAAAGCCATGCCCATACGTTAGCCGAACAAAATATTACACCTATCCAGCTCGTGGTCATAAACCTGTATCGTTTCAGCGATGCGGTGGCTTCTCGTCCTGAAGACCTGGAGTTTGCCATCCAAAATATTGACATCGGAGGGCCTGCGATGGTACGAGCTTCAGCAAAAAACTTTGAAAATGTCAGTATTTTAACACATCCGGATCAATACGAGGGCTTTTTAGAAGAATTAAACAGCTCCCAAAAAGGGATTTCAGGAACGACCCGATTTAAACTTTCCTGTGCGGCGTTCCGTATGACAGCTTCGTATGATACCATGATATCAAGTCATCTTGACAGGTTTCAAAGTGAGTCCGGACAGGAAACCACCGAGAACCTTTCTGTACGGGAACCTCTGTTTCAGTCCTTGAGATATGGAGAAAATCCGCATCAACCGGCTAGCGTTTACGGGAATCCGGCCCGTTTTTTTACCTGCTTTCATGGAAAAGAGCTTAGCTACAACAACTACCTGGATATTGATGCGGCACTTTCTCTTGGAGCAGATTTTACAGATACCGAAGATACGCTCTGTGCTATTTTTAAGCACAGTTTACCTTGTGGTGTCGCCCTCGAAGAAACCCCTGAAGTTGCCTGGAAGAAGGCCTTTTCGACCGACACAACCTCTCCGTTTGGCGGAATTGTATTATTCAACCGGCCGTTGGATCTTGACGGAGCCAAAGCCGTGGATGCTATTTTTACCGAAATTATCCTTGCTCCCGATTATTCAAAAGAAGCCCTTTCTTTATTAGAGAAAAAAGCTAATCGACGGCTCATCCGCATCCACCAATGGCCGGACACTTCAGACTCACAGATCCGATCCATTGCCGGAGGGTATCTCTCACAGAAACCCGATGTTGGTTTTGTTGGTGAAGAGCGAAAGGTAGTCACTAAGCGTGCCCCGGAGACAAAGGAAATGGAAACGCTGGAATTTGCCTGGAAAGTGGTTAAACATGTTAAATCGAATGCCATTGTTTATGCAAAAAACAAGCAAACCATCGGCATTGGCACCGGACAACCAAATCGTGTAGACTCTTCCCGCTTGGCTGTACAAAAAGCAGAGGCCTTCGGCCATTCGGTAAAAGACTCCGTGCTGGCATCCGATGCTTTTTTCCCCTTTTCAGATGGTGTTGAAGAAGCAGCCAAAGCAGGTGCATCTGCGGTCATTCAACCTGGGGGAAGCGTGCGTGATGAGGAGGTCATCGAAATGGCAGACCAATACAACCTCTCCATGATTTTTACCGGAAAAAGACATTTTCGCCATTGAGAATCAGAAACAGAACCGATTTTTGGAGTATTTTGAATACTCTTTCATATTCAAAATGCCGACTTGGGCCTTTTCCCGTTTTTAATCCTGGCAAAAGTTATGTTTTTTTTAATTTTTCGATAAAGATATTCGCATAATGCCTCTCATTATCGTAAATTTGTGACTTGAAAAGATTGCCCCATTACTGACTTTTTTACGATATACATTATATGTCTCAGCCTGAAAACCAAAAGCCATCGTCCTCCAGAAAGCAAGATAAACAAAAAGGCAGCTTTCTGGACTGGTTTTACACGGATATTGCCATTGATCTTGGAACGGCAAATACACTAATTCATTCTCGAAATGAAGGAATAGTATTAAATGAACCATCCATCGTTGCCTTGAATATGGAAGGGCAACCCGTAGCTATCGGTCATGAAGCCCGTTTGATGCATGAAAAAACCCACAGTAAGATACGAACCGTACGCCCGCTGAGGGATGGCGTTATTGCTGATTTTGAGGTTGCCGAGCATATGATTCGCGGCATGATCAAAAAAGTAAAGGTGCGTTGGTTTTCAACTACCCGCAAAATGGTGGTTTGTGTTCCCAGTGGAATTACCGAAGTAGAGAAACGGGCGGTTCGTGACAGTGCCGAGCATGCAGGAGCCAAGGAAGTGTACCTGGTTGATGAGCCCATGGCTGCAGCTATCGGCATCGGCCTGGATGTCCATGAGCCTGTCGGTAACATGGTCGTTGATATTGGCGGAGGTACAACAGAAATAGCAGTAATCGCCCTTTCAGGTATTGTATATTCACAATCGGTTCGTCTGGGTGGAGATGAACTGAACGAAGACATCATAAACTATTTCAGGCGAAACCATAACCTTTTGATTGGTGAGCGAACGGCAGAGCAGGTTAAATGTGAATTAGGATCGGCAACTCCGTTAGATGAAGAACAGGAACTCACTGTCAAAGGCCGGGATTTGGTCAACGGTGTCCCCCGCACCCGCCTGGTTACCTCTAACGACATTCGGGAAGCCATTTCAGAATCAGTGAATACCATCGTTGAGTCGGTGACCAAGTCTCTTGAACAAACACCTCCTGAGTTGTCTGCCGATATTCTGGATCGGGGAATCTTTCTTACCGGCGGCGGAGCCCTTCTGAAAAACCTGGATAAACTGATTATGGAAACGACAGATCTTCCGGTGCATATTGCAGAAGACCCACTCACAGCGGTTGTACGGGGAACCGGAAAAGTACTCGAAGATCTTGATTACTACAGAGCTATCCTGACGTAACAGAATGACACGTGAATGCAACTATCACACCGAAAGACTCAAGACATACGCGATCATGTCCTGACCGCGGTCTTTATTTTCCTTGCTTTTTTTTTGATGGTTTTCCGCCATGACGGAGGCCTTCAATCTATACGCAAAACTTCTGTTATAGCA
>JASCXY010000229.1 GCA_030012235.1 Balneolaceae bacterium ANBcel3
AGAGGTAAGCCGGTACAGGTAGGTGAGGCTGTTGGAGTTATTGCTGCACAGTCCATCGGTGAGCCGGGTACTCAGCTTACCCTGAGAACGTTCCACGTTGGTGGTACTGCTTCTCGTCTGGAATCGGAATCTCAGCATAAAGCCAAGTTTGAAGGCCGGGTTGTCTTTGAGAATGTGCGTGCGGTAGATTATGACGATGGTGAAGATATAACCACGGTCGTTTTAAGCCGTGCCGGTGAAATCAAAATTGTTGATGAGACGGAAAAAACTCTTATAACCTATAACATCCCTTACGGATCTGAACTTTTGGTTGAAGAAGGAGATACTGTTCCAAAAGGAATGCCATTATGCCGGTGGGATCCGTATAACGCGTTGATTTTCTCAGAACTGGACGGACACGTTCAATTCAGAGATATTGTCCATGGTGTTACGTATAAGGACGAAACCGACTCTCAGACCGGCCACAAAGAGAAGGTTATTACTGACTCCCGTGACCGAAGTCTTGTTCCAACCATTATGGTCAAAGGACAAGGTGACCGCTTGAGGGAAACCACGTTACCCGTAGGTGCGCACGTTGTTGTAGATGACAAGGAAACGGTTTTTGCAGGTCAGGTGCTTGCTAAAATCCCACGTACATCTGCTTCAAAGTCCAAGGATATTACAGCAGGTCTTCCACGGATTACGGAGCTCTTTGAAGCCCGTCCTCCAAAGGATCCGGCCGTTGTTTCTGAAATTGAAGGAATTGTCAATATGGGGGCCCGTAAAAGAGGATCTCAGGAAGTGACGGTTACCAGTAAAGACGGAACGGAAAGTAAAACCTATTTGATTTCTCTTTCCAAACACATTTTGGTACAGGAAAATGACTTTGTCAAAGCAGGACAGGCTCTATCTGACGGTGTAATCATGCCTCAGGATATTCTGAGCATTCTTGGCCCCTATGCGGTACAATCCTATCTTGTAAATGAGATTCAGGAAGTATATCGACTTCAGGGTGTAAAAATCAGTGATAAGCACATTGAGACCATTGTGCGAACCATGATGCAGAAGGTTGAAATCACGGATCCGGGAGACACCATGTTCCTTGAAGGTGACAAAATCGACCGGTTCGAAGTAAACAGAACCAATGATTCACTGATTGGAAAGTATGTGGTTACCGATCCGGGGGATAGCGACGTATCTCTTGGAGCACTTCTCGAACGAAGAGAAATTCGTGAGATTAATGCCAAACTGATTACCGAAGATAAAAAAGAAGTGGAAACCCGTACCGCGGAACCAGCGATTTCCAAGCCGATACTCCTTGGGATTACTCGTGCGGCTCTGTCTACAGACAGCTGGCTTTCTGCTTCGTCATTCCAGGAAACAACAAAAGTTCTTACTCAGGCCGCTATCGAAGCTAAAGCGGATAACCTGATGGGACTGAAAGAAAACGTTGTTGTCGGACATCGTGTGCCAGCAGGTACAGGACTGAGGAAATATCAGGATATTATCGTAGGTTCAAAGGAAGATATGAAGGACGTCGGAGCAGCAAGCCGTGTCTTCCAGGAACTGGGTGCCGATACCCCTTCTGTTCAGGATATAAAGCAGGAAGGCGATTAATATCTATTTGTATCCCATTAAAAAGCCTCTTTATCATTGATAAAGAGGCTTTTTTTATATCTGTACTCCAATACAAAAATGAGTTAGTGCATCAGAAAACAATCAATATCCACTCAGAAAACTATTTCTTCTTGCCCGCATCGTTGATATTCTCTAACAGCTTTTCGGCTTCGGAAATCAAGTCTTCCGCTCTTTTTTGCGCTTCCTCAACAACCAGATCCCCTTCTTTTTTTGCATCGGAAACGATACTGTTTTCATATTGTAGCTTATCAATCAAGCTTCTCAATTCATCAACATAGTTGTTAAGGCGATAGCTTATTCGGTCTCTCGTATTTGTCCCTTTGTCAGGAGCGTACAGCAATGCTATGAAAGAACCTATGAGGGATCCTGATATCAAACCGAAAAAGAAGCCTTTTGGGTAGTTACTCATGACACGATCTATTTATATGGTGTTATGTTATACTGTTAATAACTAAAATAATACTTTTCCGGTAAAGGTCATCTGTTTTGCAAAGGGAAATCTTTGTTAATAAGATCCTGGACGATGATAGAAGAAGACAACACTCCCGGTAAGCCTGCCCCGGGATGTGTACCGGCACCTGCAAAATAGAGGTTAGATATATCCTCGGACCGATTATGTGGCCGGAACCAGGCCGATTGGGTCAGTAACGGTTGTATAGAAAAAGCAGCACCTTTATAACTCAATAAATGGTCTTTAAAATGCAAAGGGTCTATGTGCATTCGGACCTTAATGTGCTTTTTTAGGTCAGGAAGGTAGTTTTCTTCAAGGAAAGATAGAATACGGTCACCATATTCCTCTGCTATATCGCCCCAGTTGGTTTCCGAATCCAGGTTAGGGACGGGAGAAAGAACATAAAATGTTTCGCCACCATCCGGAGCAAGAGAGGGATCCGATAAACTGGGCATATGCAGATAAAGTGAAAAGTCGTCTGCAAGTGTATTATTATTGAAAATATCGTTCAGCAATTCCTTGTACCTTTTACTGAGTATGATATTATGATGCTTTAGTTTGGTATCCGTATCCCGGTAGGCTTTGTCGGTTCCAAAATACAGAACAAAAAGAGACATGCTGTATTTGAAGCGATCAATTTTCTTATTGGTATATTTTTTTCGATGCTTCTCATCAATGAGATAGCGGTATGTCCAGGCAATATCCGCATTGGAAACCACGGCATCAGCAGCGATAAAACGACCATCATCTAGCTCAATTCCTTCTGCGAGTCCTCTGGTGTTGGTTCGTATCTTCTTAACCTCGCTGTTGAGATGGATAACTCCACCCAGTTCTTCTATCAATCGTACAAGTCCATTTACGATGGAGCCCGTCCCCCCGGTAGCATAATGTACTCCCCACTCCTTTTCAAGATAGTGGATCATGGAGTAAATTGAGGTAGTGTCAAAGGGGTTTCCACCTACCAGAAGCGGGTGAAAAGAAAAGCAGCGACGCAAAAACTCGTTCTTAATATATTTGGATATGTATTTGTAGACATTTTGATGGGATTGCAGACGAATAAGGTCAGGTGCTACTTTGACCATATCCATAAAGCTCAAAAAAGGTTTGTCTGCCAATTCAACGAACCCTTTCTGAAAGATAGCTTTTGTAGTCTTGATAAAAGCCTGGTATCCTTCTTTATCGTCCGGATTCCACCTGTCAATTTCACTTGCGATAAAAGCGTCGTCGGAATTGTAATCAAAATGATCACCATTGTGGTCGAATATTCTGTAAAAGGGGTCGCACGGCTGAAGTGAGAAATAATCCTGACGTTTTTTCCCTGCTTTTTCAAAAATATCATCAAACATGAATGGCGCAGTAATCACAGTTGGACCCGAATCAAATGTATACCCCTCCTTTTTAAACACATACGCCCTTCCACCGGGAAGATCCTGTTTTTCAAAAAGTTCGACCTCATATTCATCGGCCAGCAATCTTGCCGCTGCGGCAAGAGCGCCGAAGCCAGTGCCAATAATTACAACCTTTTTTTTCATGATAAAATTCTTTTAAGGAGGGAATAAAGTAGAGATTTACATCACTGTAATATAAACGTATGCAACAAAACACAGTGTTTTCATAAAGCGTTCCTATGGCAGATATACTGAAACTGTTTCAAAGTGCATGCCTGCTTTGAATATAGGATAGTGTTCAGGCTTCATCAATTCTGAAGTTGTCTTACAAATCCATCAAACCCCTGATTATTTA
>JASCXY010000023.1 GCA_030012235.1 Balneolaceae bacterium ANBcel3
ACCCTGAAAACCAACGAAGCTCATCTTCATATTTACGGGAAAAAACATAGCCGCAAAGGACGCAAAATGGGACATATTACCCTTTTGGGTGATGACTTTGACGATACCATTTCACGGGCAAAAAAGCTGGCCTCGCTCATCCGCATTTAACTCGTTTTTTAACTAACTTTTGTTTTCACTTATTCAAAAACGTCCTGATACTATGAATTCTGCTTCCAATTCCGCTAAAATCGCCATTATTATGGGTAGTGATTCCGACTGGCCCGTTATGAAAGCTGCCGCCGATGTTTGTTCCCAATTTGAGGTTCCGTGCATCAAACGTGTCGTTTCGGCACACCGAACCCCGGACTTTATGGCCGAATTTGCAAAAAACGCTCGAAAAGAAGGGATTGAAGTGATTATTGCCGGTGCCGGCGGTGCCGCTCATTTACCTGGAATGGTAGCGGCTCACACCACCCTTCCGGTAATAGGTGTACCGGTATCTACACGTCACCTTAAAGGCATGGACAGCCTGCTTTCGATTGTTCAGATGCCTAAAGGCATTCCCGTTGCTACGGTTGCCATCGATAATGCGACCAATGCCGGCCTCCTCGCCCTGCAAATCCTGTCTCTTGGGTCAGAGACACTCGCTGAAAAATTACAGCTTTTCAGAGAAGAGCAACGTGATCAGTCCATGGACAAAACCTCTGCATTGACCTGAGTATCCGTTTCGGTCAGGAGAATACGGCTTTTACCCGGTCAAACAGATTATCCCGGAACCCTTTGTGCTTATTCGGATCAAAGTTTTTCGACTCCCTGAATGTTTCGAGTGCTTTTTTCTCTTCATCATTCAGGTTTACCGGAACAAATACCTGAACCCGTACATACTGATCTCCGTGTATATTGGAATTTAGTCCTTTAATGCCTTTTTCCCTCATGCGAAGCATTTTTCCAGGCTGCGTTCCCGGTTCAATTTTGATTTTCGCTTTACCTTTCAGAGTGGGTACTTCGGTAACAAGCCCCAGGGCTGCGTCCGGAATGCTGAGATTGAGATCAAACAGGATATCGTCTCCGTCCCGGGTGAAATACTCGTGCTTCTTTTCTTCGATAAGTACGATCAACGTACCGGCCTCTCCTTTTCGAATACCGGCATGTCCCTGTCCCCTCAGGCTGATATAATTCCCTTTGGAAACACCGGCCGGAATCTTGATTTTAATGGTTTCCTCACCTCTGACACGGCCTTCTCCTGAGCAGGCTTTGCATTTATTCTTGATGGTTTTTCCTTCACCGTGACACGTTGGACAAGCCTGAACATTGACGACCTGCCCAAACATGGTTCTGGCAACCTGGCGGACTTCCCCTACACCATTGCACGTACCGCAGGTCATATAATCCTGATCTGTTTCCGCGCCCAGTCCTTTACAAGAATCGCAGACTACATATTTTTTTACTTTAATCTCTTTTTCGATTCCAAAAGCAATCTCTTCAAGATCCAAAGTAAGAGTGATTTTCATATCATCTCCGGGACGGCCTGTACGGGCTCCCCTGCGGGTACGTCCTTGTGCGCCTCCCATGCCCGAGAAAGCATCTCCTCCAAAGATATCACTAAACCGGCTGAAAATATCTTCAAATCCAAAATCCTGGAAATCTGCACCACCGCCAAAACCTCCGCCTGATACTCCGGCATGACCAAACTGGTCGTATCGGGCTCTTTTGTCCGGATCTTTCAGCACATCAAATGCTTCAGCCGCTTCCTTGAACTTTTTTTCAGCGTCAGGATTGTCCGGATTGCGATCCGGATGGTATTTCATGGCTAATTTTCGGTACGAACGCTTAAGCTCCTGCTCCGTAGCGGTTTTACTGACCCCTAATATTTCGTAGTAATCTCTTTTTGACATAAAACCTATTGACTTACAATTACTTTTGCATGTTTAATGACCTTTTCGCCCATTTTGTATCCGGGTTCCAGTACCTGAATGACGGTATTTGGCGCTATGGACTCATCACCGGCAGGCTGGCTCAGCATGGCATCGTGCAGATCAACATTAAAAGGTACCCCGGTATCTTCAATGGCTTCAACGTCATATTTTTCAAGTATGGCGTCAAAGCTTTGCAGAATAAGTTCAAGCCCTTTACGAATCGATTGTTCTGCTTCGGATGCTCCCAGAGATTCCAAACTGCGCTTAAGGTCTTCCCTGACAGGCAGAAATCTGGTGACGGCTTCCGCATTGGCATCGCTGAAGATGGATTCTTTTTCGCGCTGTGTTCGCCTTTTAAGGTTTTCAAATTCTGCGGCCTTTCTGAGCATACTGTCTTTGGCTGAGGCGGCCTCCTCTCTGAGTGTATCGACCTCTGTTTCAAGCTCGATAATACGTTGCTGCATTTCCTCTGGGGTTCTTTCCGGCGACTCAGAGGTTTGTGACTCCGGAGCCTTTTCGTCTACAAAGATATGATCACTGTCCTCGCTATGGGAGGATTCATTTTTCCGGTCAAAATCGTCTTTCCCATATGTTTTTTTGAGATGTTCCCGCTGACTTCTGCTGGAGAACGAGTCCTGCTCCTTTTGCGGGGAACCTGTATCCATATTCTCTTTCTGCTCTGAATCTACTGATTCCATGTTTTTCTTTTTCACATTCATATTAAAAATTAACCTAATACTTTAACATTCTTTTCACCTTTCATGGTTTTCCGATGCAACAACGGCCAACCGACATTAATTGGTATGTGCTGATAAGTTCAACCGGAAGCGGGCTTGTTTCCTGTCAGAGAGAAACGGTTGGCCAGCTGCTCTACCAAAGCAACCATTCGGCTGTAATTCATCCGTGTGGGACCTACAAGGCCTATTGTGCCTCGTACTCCTCCCACATTATAATTCGCAGAAACGACACTGCATTGCTCGATTTGACGAATCTTGTTTTCGCTACCAATCCGGATCTGAACTTCATTATTTACCTCCGTTTTGCCATCATCGAACAAATGGATGATCATATCTTCGTTTTCAAGCAATTCAACGATGCCTTTATAGTTACTTAAATCATTGAATTCCGGTTGTAAAGCCATGTATTCGACACCGCCAAAATGGAATTTCCGAAACTGATGGTCATCAAAAATGGTATCCGCACTGTCAACAAATACACGAATCAGCCCGGTTGGATCCTGTTCATCAAAACCGGATAGCATTTCATTAATCTTTTCAGAAATTTCTTTCAGTTTGTAGCCGTGCAGCCGTTCATTTAAAAAACGTGCGACCCGATCCAGTTCATCCGGATTAAGCTCTGACTGCACTTCCACCGTAAACGTTTTGACGATGCCGCTTTCTATGGTTAAAACCACCAGAATACGGCTAGAACTGATAGAAACAAGCTCCAGTTTTCTGAAAATACCCTGCCCCAGCTTAGGAGCAATAACCACAGCCAGCAGATTGGATAATCGGGCAAGAATACGGGCCGCGGACTGAACCGCATCATCCATATCACCCGCAATAAGGTTTTGAATCGAATCCAGCATCATCCGCTCTTCCCGGCTGAGAACAGAAACCTGCATAAGAGAATTCACATAAAGCCGATAGCCGTCCTCTGTCGGAATTCTTCCGGAAGAAGTGTGGGTATGATCCAGCAACCCTTTGCTTTCCAGGCTGTTCATCGCATTTCTAACCGTCGCGGAACTTATGTTCAACTGGTATCTGTCTACCAGTGTTTTGGATGCAACGGGGCTGGCAGTAACAATAAAGTTCTGTATAATATATCGAAGAACCTCTTGTTCTCTGTGGGTAAGTTCTGAAAACCCGGCCAAGTTCATCTCTTTATTCTTTTCCTATTCAACGGTTGTAAGGTTTTACACGATGTATTCTGAACATCCATCGTGTCCTTCTTCTGTCGGATATCACTACCGGTACAACAGAAAAAAGACCCTTTTTCGTTTTTTCTACAATTAGGAAAGATACGAAATTCTGATATCAATATAAATTTGAGACGATCTGCCCGCTATTATTCCGTAAAAATCTCGATCATATTTCCATCGGGATCCGAGATGAAGACAAAGCGTCCGTTTTTTCGGTTGGAAGGGCCGCTCAGTACCGTCACTTCTTTCTCTTTAAAATACTCGGCAAGCCGGTCTACGTCTTCGGGACGGTCAACGATAAATCCAAAATGATCCACTCTGTAATCTTTAGATGTGGTCTCGTATTCCGTTTCGGCTTCAACCAGCACCAAAGAATCTCTTCCGATGCGATAAACGGTCATACTTCTCCCCATTTTCTTTTCCACCTTGAATCCCAGAATTTCTCCGTAAAACTCTTCCGCTCTGGCAATATCATTCACTCGCAATGTAATATGATTTAATCCTTTGAATCTGATTTCTTCCATTATACTAAAAAATTATAAATCGCAGTTAATCGTTAATAAATAGTGCTTTTGAAGATAAAGTTACTCCGCATTCTGTTGAAAACACGTACAACAGAGGCTGCATCAGCGAACCATTCTTCCGTCAGCCAATGTGCAATATAACTCAATTTTTTTTAATTCTGTTTTGTGATACCTTTTAACCAGTCGGTTTCAATATTAACCCTACACCTGACTCTTTTGGGAACGCTCTTTTTAGTTGCAACACCGATCGGCAATCTGTCTGATGTTTCTGCCCGTACCAGAGAGGTCCTGGAACACGCACATGCCATTGCCTGCGAGGACACCCGTACCAGTTCAATATTGCTTCGTTCTTTGGGAATCACCTCTTCTCTGATCCCCTTTCACCAACACAATGAGCATAAAAAACTGGATACCATCATGCGTATGCTGGAAAGCGGACAGGATATCGCCCTGATTTCTGATGCCGGCACACCCGGAATTTCGGATCCCGGTTTTTTAGCTGTTCGTGAAGCACACCGGCGAGGGTTACGCGTTTCAGCTATTCCGGGGCCTTCTGCTCTGACAACCGCTCTTGCTATGAGTGGCCTTCCGGCAGACCGTTTTCTTTTTGAAGGCTTTCTGCCTCCCAAAAAAGGCCGAAAAACCCGCCTGGAGACCCTTGCTGAATATGAGACAACCACTGTCCTGTTTGAGAGTGTCCACCGTATTTCCCGGTTAATGGGAGAACTGAAGAACCACTGTGAACCCACACGTATGATTGCCGTTTGCCGGGAGCTGACCAAACAATTCGAGGAGGTCATCAGAGGCCCCCTTGATGAGGTTTATCAGAAGATGGAGAACCACACCCACCTGAAAGGAGAATTTGTCGTCGTATTGGCTGGAAAAAATTATAAGGAAGAATGAGTGCTTTTCATTATTTCTGGAATCAAAAAGGACTGCTTGCGCTCTTTGCCGGTATCTTTCTCGGCCTGAGCTATCCCCCTTTTACGTTTCCATTGAATCTGCTGGTGTTCCCTGCCTGGATCATGCTCTTTAGGCTGAACACTCTTGCCGAATCTGCCAGAGAGTCCGGGAAATATTCCTATATCGCTTTTTTGACATGGAATATTATAACAACCTACTGGCTCATGTTCGCCACCGTTCCGGGAGGAATTGCCGCAATCCTTGCCAACAGCGCCATTATGACTGTTCCGTTCATGCTGATGTACTTGTTTCAGAAAAGAACGGATACTGCTTGGCTTTCTGCTCTGATCATTCCCTCTTTTTGGATGGCCTATGAGTTTTTGCATTTCCGATGGGATCTCTCCTGGCCCTGGCTTCATCTTGGAAACAGTTTTGCGGTTTCTCCGTGGCTCGTTCAGTACATTTCGATTACAGGGATCGGCGGTATTACCTTCTGGATTTTGTGTGCTTCCTGGCTGATGTATAAAAATGCTCCTCGGCTGCTTACATTCTCCGTGATGTTACTTCCACCTCTTTTTTCATTGTTTTTATATGCTTCCGAATCCAAAGAACCCGAACGAAACATTGAAATAGGTATCGTGCAACCTAATTATGATTCCTATCTGCATCTGGCCGGATACGACCATCCCGTAATACCACTGCAGTCTCTTCTGGATACTACTTCGTCATTAATTACTTCAGAAACAAAAGTGGTCTTCTGGCCTGAGAATGCCATTATGGCCCTCATCCAGGAAGGACTGCCGGGCGAATCGGACCGGCTTATTCAACAATATGTAGAGGATTGGGATATCCCTCTGATTTCGGGGTCTTCGTTTTTACGACGCTATGCCCCGGACGAAGCCCCGCCTGTAGTGCGTACAACGGTTGCCGGTAAGCCGGCGAACGTATACAACTCCGCTCTTGGATTTTACCCGGACGGCTCTATGTCGTATTATAAAAAAGCCAAGCTGGTACCTTTGGTTGAACGCTTTCCTTTTTTACATGCATTAAGCAGGCTGGATGTATTTGATTGGATAAACTGGAGTTCCGTGGCCATGTTTGGCCGGGGAAATACTCCCGATGTGTTCGATATTGACGGCGTGCACATCCCCGCTCTTATATGCTATGATTCTGTCTACCCGGATTGGGTACGCCGTTTTGTGCTTAACGATGCAGGGGTACTGGTTGTAATCACAAACGACGGATGGTGGGGAAATACCAGCGGCCATATCCAGCACTTCGAATTTGCACGACTTCGTGCGATCGAAATGCACCGAACCGTATTACGAAGTGCTAACAACGGACTCTCAGGAGTTATTTACGCCAATGGGGATGTAGCGGTAAAAACGACCTACTGGACCGAAGATCGTTTTGTGTATGATGTTCCGGTATATACCCATGCAACGTTTTATGTCCGTTATGGCGACTGGCTGAACATCGCTTTTCTTTTACTGGCGGTTTCAAGTCTTCTTTGGCTGAAGATTTCCCGAAACCGCCGTGAGGCGTCCAAATTATCCGGATCCTGACCGGCTGTTTCACCCACAAAGAAAAAAAGCCCTCAATCGGTTTTTCGAATCAGAACAAATGTGTTTCCTGATCCGGCTTCTGCATAAATAGGAACATCATCCCTGGTTCGTTCACCCCTCCGAAAATAGCAAGATCATACGCTTTGGTTTTCAAATTAGAAACAATTACAGACCATACGTGCTTCTATGAAAGGCATAATGAGTGAGTTTCTGCTCATCTTTAAAAATTAATTGGATCGGATACGAACCTGAATATTGAACATGATATCCTGATCCACACGCGGAATGTTTCCACTTGAGCGCGGCATCATTTTCGTATACCCGTACTGAAAACCGGCGGTAATGGTTCTGGAGAACTGATAGGTAACCGACGGCCTTATCTGAAGCGTTGCATATCCCTGTTCATCCGGCCGTGCTGGTGTAATCGATTCCCGCTCTTCCGGAGAGTATCGCAGCGCATCCACCAGATCCTCGTTTAACCGGTACGTATATCTCAGCTCTTCACTGTAGGAGAAGTTCATTCTGAAATCGATCTGATTGTTCAGCTGACGGAAGAAGGGTATCCTAAAACCTCTTTTCGAATAGTCTACCGTGCCCGATACGCCGACGGTATTGGTCTCAACGATGGTATTATTCGTAAAACCAAGATTTACGCTTTTCCGGATATTGTAATTAATTCGGGTGGTAATATCATTCAGCCAGGTAATTTGAAGTCCCAAAAACGGGGAGAAATCGCGGCTAAAGGTTAAGGATCTTCCATGGTATTCCGGTTGCTCATACATAAATCTGTACGGACCAATCGGGCGGGTGGTTTGTTCTCCCCTGTTGGTATTCAATTCCCATCCAAGCCGATATTGGCCACGATAGCTGTGGTTCAGGCTGATCCTCTGAACAACACTCTGGTCAAAGGGAATATATTGCTCCAACCCCGTCCAGTTTAATTGCCAGTTGGGTAAAGGAAACGGCAAATACCCGCGCTGGCCAATCCCGGATGTTGAAACGGACATATAGGCTTCTCTGAAGTCCGCTTCAAGGCTGTTTGCTGAAAGTGGAGCTTCTGATTCCAAAACATCATCGATTTCTGTTACTTCTCTTCCATCAATAGCTCCAAAAAGCCGCTCCAGCTGCAAATTAAAGATTTCACCGTATCCATCACCGAACCCCCAAATACTGGTAGATATATTTCCCGTGTGCGATCGTTGCACCAACAGGGAATCTCCAAAGATCAACGTCTGATTAAAGGTCTCGGTATCTTCCCAGGACGTGCTCCAGTTGAGCGAAACGGTCACATTTTGTAGTGGCCTAAGCGAGGTTCTTATGTCCAGTTGATTCTGGTTTTGCTCTGTAGCCCGGAGAGAGAGCGCCGGGCCGTCGGGATCAGGGTTGCTGATCAGCTGATCGCGGGGAATGTTGCTGGAGAAACCGGTCCGATAATCAAATGGCGGAGAAAAGTCCTCTTCACCAGGAGTGCCAAACATATGAAAGATACTGGTCTGGCCTCCATATCCACCCTGCCCCGAGGACTCTCCCGTTCTATAGCTTACCGATACATTCTGAATGCTGAGAGCTCCAAATAAGATACTTCTTGCATAATAACTTAAATGCTCTCCCAGACTTCGGCCCTCTTCATTGCCGGATGAAGACCGACGCTGTCTTCGTTCCCGTTCAAAGTCATCCAGGCCGGAATCATAGAAAGGTATTTTCCGCAGAAGATTTTGCATTCGAATTTCCGGATCATGGTTCAATTGATAGCGGTTGGACAAGCTGGCTCCCAGGCCGGAGCTTTCCGGTGAATTCTGCCAGGTAAAGCCACCGCTATACGAAAACGAATAGGTAAACCAATCCAATCCGGTAATCCGACTCAGACGCGGACGCCATGTTCCGGAGTAGTTTTCCCTGTAATTCTCTCTTCTGGGTGATATATCTGAATCAAAAATCCAGTCTTCCAGTACTTTGAAGGTAGGATGCAGATTGTATTCTGTATTTAATGAATCAGCAGGATCTTTTTCATACTGACCAATAAACTGCAGGTTCATCTGATTACTGTTCGCAAAGGAAAGGGTGATGGAACGGGTGAAGTTATAGGTTAAAGAAACGCCGGACTCAAAGTTAAACGTATGGCGTTGCTGTGGATCCATTTGTTGCCCGGTAAAAGAGCGCCTCAGGTCTTCACTATACCTTCTTGTCAGCAAAGATTCAATGGAAAACTGTGAGGGCATGTAGGAAAAGCCGGTATCTGCGATGTATTTCAGAATCGGAATATTCTCAAGAAAGAAAAGAGGCTGAATAAAACGAACATTCCGTATGTTAAGACGGTAATTGAAACGGGTGGTATGATCCCAGCTATCCCGATACACGTGCTGCGGGCTGCTTTCTTCTGTTATATTAAAAACATGCCCGACAGTGATATTATCCACAAGATAGCGTAAAACCGGTGATTCAGAGTTGTTTTTCGTAATACCGGTCATGTTTAGCGAATATCTTTTCGTTTCTGTCCGGATATCCTGCAACATCTGCTGTATTTGCCGGTCTTTTTCCTGATCGGATAAATCGCTGGCTTCTACAGCATCCCGGAAATCGGTAAAACGAATATCCCCCTCATGAGGTAAAAACCGGGGCGTACGCTGACTTCTTCTCATGGTAACCTGAACGGGGATATTCCATCCGTATCGCTCCGGCAAAAAGCGATGCATGTTCATCGTTGTATTGATGTCATACTGGTGAAAATCATGCATTTGCCGTTCACCCATAGCCTGATCCAATGCTCCGAATCCGTCGGTTCTTTTCTCGAAACCGGCCCGAACCGTTGCAAGATCCGCCATTCGTATGTCCGTTGACATTTTCATCGCCCAGCCTTTCTGATCATCAAAACCTGAAACTCTCAATTCATTTACCCAGAGTTCTGCATCCAGGGATTGCTTTCCGGAATTGAGTGTGCGATTGACTCTCGAGTTTGACTCAGAAGGCTTGTGAGGGTTACGAATTCCAATACCTATTTCACGTACCCTTTCCAGAGATGGATTTCCCCGAATAGCGATAACCGCTCCCGGAGGCGCGTCCTCCACCAGGTCGCTTCGTTCATAAAGCTCGGAAACATCAAAATCTTCAAGATCTCTTGCCTGTTTAAGGGTATTAAGTGACGAAAGAACAAGATTTACGCTATTCTCATCCGGTTTCCAGATTATGTCCGATTCTTGAGAGATCACCGATGCATCCGGATCGGTGGCCAACGGAGTAAAAGGATACAGCGGATCGGTCGGGGTAATGGGCTGACGATATTCGTAATAATTGTTTTCAAGATCGTTTCCCATTCGGATAACGACTTCCACATCTTCTCTGTTATCATAGCCCTCTCCATGCACAAACATCCTCATATTGGAGTAGTTGATCAGGTTGAGGCTGTTCGGATACAGACGCTGAACCATTCTGTATTCTCCTGAGATCAGGTTTTCTACCCGAAGAGAAAGGGACTGCTCGTTGGCCATGATGGTTTCCTGCTGGCCACGTTGAACCGAGCGAATGGCACCGTTCGGGATCCGGTAAGGGATAGGCTGCCTGTTTGAGTTTTCCTCAATATTAATGGTGGAAATCTCAAAAATAGAGTTGGTGCTCCCCCTTGAGAGTTCTTCCATTTCTCGCCATTGGTTTCCAACAAGTTCAAGCGTGGCGAACCTCATCGTAAACGGTTCTTTATAGCCGGTCATCCAGAACCGCATATGCTGGATTCTTTCCAAATCCTCAATTTGTCCGAATTGCCGTTCCACTTCACGGAGCGGAAGCCGGATAAGATACCATCGGTCCGTAGGTTCAGGGCCATCTACCATATCGACGATATAGTTGTTACCAACGCGCATTCTTTCCGAGTCTGCCGGATTGAATGGGATCTTGTATTGGAAATAATCGTTTGCAGTTTCAACCCGGGCTGGATTAATGAGTCCCTCGGTATCCGGCCGGTTTGTGATCGACCGGGATTCCCCTCCGGAAAGCGAATTTCCTTCCAGAAAACCATACATGCGATGGAACCGTTCGTGCAGCGGCCTGTCTCCCATTCTGGGGTCATTGAAGTAATAATACCGATCATTGGATGGATCCTCCATGATCTGCTCCAGCATTTCAGGCTGATCAGCGAACTGAACCTCCATCAATTCGAGCCAGTCGGCAAACAAGGTTTGTTCCGAGCGTGGCCCACGGGTACTGTGAGCACCATCCAGACCTACATCTTCCAGCTCCTGAGTATCAATGGAGAACTGGCCCGTCAAATGTACGGCCGAGCGATTAATGTAGGATCGATTGTGGCCGTCGATTCGAATATTATTAAGTTCATCGGCACGTGCAAGGCCATCTTCTGTGTTGAGAACATTATTTGGAATGACATCTTCAGAAACCCGGCCCAAATCGATATAGATCGTCCCGTCGTAGTTTTCAATGTCAGATGCGGAAGGCGTACGTCCATCCGGCAACAGAGGCTGCACCCAGAATTCTAAAAATTCAATGTTATTTTGCCTCAGGTTATCCAGGCCACTGGGCAATACAGTGGTCATCCCACCCCAGGTATCCTCCGGCCGGTTTTCCAAAAGATCCCGCAGGTTTTGATTGTAGTTATAGGGGCCTCTTTTCCGTGGGTGGTAATGGATATCCAGGGTCTGCAGACGATCCTCCTGCCGGCGTACTTCCCGGTTTGGAAACACATCGGAAACAGATACCGGGAGGGTTTCCGGCGTACGGGCTGCATCGGTAATCCGGCTGATGCTGGTCGGAACCATATACCAGGAGAACTTCCCGCGAAGATCGGAACGGGCAATACGTGAATCCATACTATTGTCTTCAAAATCCATGTCCTGATCGTATCCGGGTATCGCATGTGGAGCCGCGGCAATATGCCAGCGCCCCGGACTCAAAAAATTGATACTGGTTTTGGATCCTTCAAAATCATCGATAAAGGAAAGCCCGTCTTCTTCATCGGGATAGAGTTCGTTTCGGTTGATAGCTCTGGATACAGCACGGGTTTGTGCCACACCAGGCCTCAGCTGAGCAAACTCCCCGCTGAACCGAATATCAGAGTCTGCTCTTGTCTGAATAAGGGGCAGCCAGTTCAGTGCCCGAGTCATCCATGGAGCATCAAAACGCGCATTGGCATCAAAACCGATAATGGAATTGTGGATGGGTTCATCGCCGACCGGAATCTTGTCCTGCAAAGGGCGTTCTCTCAGGGTAAAATAGGTTGAGCCCAGCCTGATATCATCGTTTACAGTATACTCAGCCCGAAGCCCTGCAAACGTTGTCTGCTGAATCTGCATCAGCTGATTACTCTCATAATCAATTACAATTTCCTGGCCGGATTGCAGGTAACGGGTATTTGTAATCACAATATTGCCTATGGAGTAATCCACTTCATAGTCCACTCCCGGATTCAATTCGACTCCGTTTGCGGTCACACGAACCGAGCCTTCAACCAATGCGAATCCCAGGTTATAACTGTCCTGCGTCATTCCCCTGCTGCTGCCGCTGATCAAAAACAACGTATTGGCCGATCTTCTGCGGGCATCCGACTGTGTTGATGTATACAGTTCTGTAAACGCGTAACGTTCAACCAGCTCGTCAATTTGATCCTGGTTCAGGCCACTGGTTTCATAAATATCACGTATCCGGGATCCAAACGGTTCCAGATACGGAAAAATAATTCGTCCACGGGTAGCATCCAGTGTACCGGTTCCAAAGTCGATCTGGTTATCCGGGTTGGGCTGACCGGAGGAGTTCACCCGGTCCAATCCAAGGTCACGAAGCAAAATATTATTCATGCCCGGCAAGCTGGTCTGGGGAGAGTTACCACCATCGTACACAATATCCACTTCAAGATCATCCGGACTGAGGTTTGTGGCATTCAGGCTATAAACATTCCTCATGGTTAAATTCCAGGTGGAACTGCTTGTAGTCATATTTGAAGGCCGCAGCAACTTAAGAAACAAGCGTTCTGATCCCCCTGAAACTCTGTCGCCCACATGAACCGTCTGGCCTGCCGGACCCACATAGGAAAAAGAAACGGCCAGTGCCTGATTGGGATCAAGACGTGAGTCCAGTGTAAGCCGGCCGGTATTCTCATCAAATTCATAATCGATGTTTTCGACCAGAGGTTCAAAGACTCCTTCCACAAACTCATCACTGGAAACGCCAAAGTCCGAGGCAGAGGGTGACTCCTGAATATCCCGGAAGCGGCTAAGCTCATCATAGTCGAATATATCTGCTTCCGAATCCGGCATCATATACAGTTCTCCCTGCCGAACAACCCCCAGATCGGCCAGTGCAACAGCCCGTATTTGTCCTTCTCGTTCTCTGGATGATGAATTAAGTACATACACATCTATCCCGACAATGTTAAACAAACGGGTACGCACCGTCGGATCCGACATCGCTTCTTCAAATTCCTGACGGGCATAGAAATCAATAAAAAAGTGGCGATCGTTATCGTAGGAGGCCGGATTAATTTCAATCGTACGTTCCTGAGCACCCCCGGAAATCGTTTGTGTGCTTCCCTGTCCTTCCTGCTGTGATAATACGGAAGTAAGCCTCAGCGGGCCGAATTGTGCTTCCGCCTTGATCCCGAAAAGCGAAGAACCTCCTCGTATAAGGCTGTTTCCTGTGTTCATGGAAACATTCCCCAATTCAACACTTTGCAGAATTTCATCTTCATACCCTTCATACCGGATGCTGAGCCGGTTTTCAAAATCAAACGATCGTTCCGTGTCCCAGTCGGTCTGAATGGTTAGTTTATCACCAATGGAACCCTGAATATTCAGACGAAGGTTTTGCCGGAATACCGGATCCACCCTCCGCTGCTGGTCCGGTGGAAGCGAGGGATCCTCGGTTTCGCTTATAGCGGCACCCACGGTCATGTCTGCGGCACCTGTAACCCGTAAATTAACCTCAGGACGTCCAAAAATGGTCGTAAATGCCGAACGTTGACCTACCGGAAGATCCAACGTAAAATCCAGAAGGCCCCGGCGAACATCCCGCTGACGCTGTTTTTCCTCTACAAGGCGGGTCCAGTTTCTTTGTTTCCGGTCCTCCAGAGAGTACTGCGCATACTGCTCAAAGGTCATTTTGTTGGTATATCCTGAGCGAAAACCGGCAATGGTTCTCTGAGCAGAATAAGAACCAACTGAGTCCATCCGTACCGTAATCACATCGTCAGGATATTGCAGCTCAACAAGCGGTGACCGCCGGCTGGGGAATGGGCGGGCGATGTGCGCAGACCTGGGAAGGGGCAGTTTACGGAAATAGGGAGAAAGGGTATCCTCCACAGCTATATCCGTCGTATCTGCCGATACTCCTGCCTCCTGCTCTCTATCTCCCGAAAATCCAAATAAAGAACCGGGAATCAGAAGCAGAAACGCACCTATGACCAGGGAGACCAGACTACTGCGAGCGGCTACAAAAAACAAGGGATGTTGCGTTGGTTAATACGTTGAATTCAACAAAACATACATTTGAAACACCCATTCAATAAATCCGGCCCTCCCCTTGTATACATAAAAGGATGAATCCGAATGTAATCTAATGAGATTGAACATAAATTATCCCGTCCAACCATGTATGTCTTTTTTTAAGTGTTATTCAGTAACTGTTCTCTATAGGCACGTGGTTCAGTAAAGACTTGAGATAAAGAAATAAATAGCCTGAAAATTATAGCCTAAGAAACTACTTATCAATCCCTATAAAGGATTTTTTTATCAATAGTATCTGTTTTTCAGTAATTTTGACGTTAATAGTGATAAGCTATAATCCAAAATAACGATTCTCCCGCATATTTATTCAATGTCTCTCTCCTTTTTAATACAATCTTTCTTACCCGGCAGTATTGAAAGGGATCTGTTGAAGAGACACATCGCTCCGTTTATTTTCTGTTTTTGTACGATCATGTTTCTGTTGCTGATGCAGTTTCTGATTCAGTACATGGATCATCTGGTGGGAAAAGGCATACCGCTGATGGTCATTTTGGAACTGATCGTTGTCAATCTGGCATACATGGTCGTTTTGGCTGTTCCCATGACCATTCTTGCCGCCTCTCTTATTGCTTACGGGAGATTTGCCGAACAAAACGAGTTTACGGCACTTCGGGCAGCAGGCGTTCACCCTTTCCGGATTATGCGGCCGGTCATCCTCATTTCTGTCCTCATAACCACTTTTCTTGCCTGGTTCTCCAATGAAGTCCTGCCCGAAGCCAATTACAAAGCCCGGGCCCTTTTTATAGACATTCGAATGAAGAAACCGGGCTTTGACCTTCAAGAAGGTACTTTTTATGAGGGGATTGATGGATACACTTTTTTAGTTCGCCGTATTTCCCAGGAAACAGATTCCCTGTACGATGTTACTCTCTTTCAAAACGCCCAGCAGGGAAGGGACCGGGCGGTCATAAAAGCAAAAAGAGGGCGGCTTGAAAGCGACGAAAGACATTTGAGCATGACCCTGTTTTTATACGACGGATCGGTTCTGCGATATCTTAACGCCTCCGGCCGCAGTTCCTCTTCCCTGGTCGAAGAAACCCTGTTTGACTCTTATCGGATCTCCTTTGATTTGTCGGATCTGAGCTTTTCCAGAACCAATCCGGAAAGCCGGAGAAGAGACGGAAGATCCATGCGTGCCCAGGCGATGCTGGCCGCCGCCGACTCCCTCAGAATGGAAATGAACGACCTGACCAGCCGATTTAATCAAACCCTTTGGGAGCACTCTCTGAGTTTTAAAGCCGATACAACCATTGATACTGGTGAAGAGATAGAATTTATTCCCCTTTCTTCAAAGGATGACTCATCGACAGAATCTAAACCTCCAAACGTATCACTGCAGCGAATCCAAATAGATACCGTGCCTCCCAAAAAAGATCCCGCACTCTATTCACTTACGGCACTGTCTTCGCTCCATGATCAAAAAAAAATCACCTCGGAGTCTCTGATTCGTGTTCGGGAACACATGGTCCGAAGCGAGGAGTTAAAAAACAATCTTCGCTGGCGACAGGAGCGGGTTGCACGGTTTATGGTTGAAGTTCACAAGAAAGTTTCCATTCCTTTTGGATGTATTCTCTTTGCGCTGTTGGGGGCTCCCCTTGGGCTCCTTGTCCGAAAAGGCAATATGGGAATACACACTCTGATAAGCACAGGCCTGTTTACATATTACTGGATAGGCATCATTCAGGGAGAAAAGCTGGCAGACCGCTTGTTTATTTCGCCTTTTATGGGAATGTGGTTTACCAATATTACAATGCTTGTGGCTGCACTTGTGGTTATGTTTATCGTTTTTACCCGGCGTTAAGGTATGATTAACACATTTGACCGATATATTTTTTTCAGAATGGCCATGTTGACCGGATTTGTGGTCGCATTGCTCATTTTTATATTCATCATCATTGACTTTTCTGAGAACAGCGGAACCTTCACGGACAGAGGTGCAACCTTCCGTGAAATATGGTTCGATTATTACCTGAACTACATTCCGGAAATGACCCGGCTTATTATGCCTGTCGCCGTGTTTGCTTCCTGCCTATGGCTTACCGGACAAATGGCCAATCACCTGGAAATTATAGCTTTGCGAGCAGCGGGAGTCAGCCTGTACCGCCTTTTGATTCCCTACCTCTTTTTTGCCGTTCTAATGGCCGGAGGAATCAGCTATCTCGACGGCTATGTCGTTCCCCAGTCCAATGCCCAACGTGCTGAATTTGAGCACCGATATCTGATGAACCGAAGCGAACGTATCGATCGAAACCGTATTTTCCGACAGGAATCCCCCGGAAATATCATTCAGGTCAATTATTTTGATATTCGTGAGCAAACCGGTTATCGTGTACAGTTCTTTTCATTTGAACATGACCGGCTGGTGAAAACCATTGAGGCCGGAAGAATGAAATGGGATCCGGAGCAACAACATTGGACGCTGTCAAACGGTACCATCAACCAGTTTCATGACCATGGAGTTCACCGGCTGAGGTTTACTGAACTGGATACCACCCTCAATTTGTATCCCCGAGATTTCGGGCGGACCTCTTCGGACGTATATCAGCTTACGTATCCGGAAATCCGGGACTATATTGCTGCTATTGAGCGCAGCGGAGCTGGTGGGGTGGAAATGCCCCGGGTTCAATACTATGGCAAACTCGGCTATCCCTTTTCTATTATCATTGTCACTTTGATCGGGGTCTCCATTGCCTCGGAGCGACGGCGCGGCGGCCGGGGCGTTCACATTGCGACTGGGCTCGTCATCAGTTTCCTGTATCTGGCACTTATGAAATTGTCCGAGCCGTTTGGATACACCGGAGCCATGGATCCTCTGACGGCAGCCATGATGCCTCACGTTGTTTTTCTGGTAATGGCTCTGATTTTGCTCCTATTAGCCCGAAAATAAACGCGAGAGACTATGCTTCCGGTAAGGGCCCGCGGTAGCTAAAGGGTTGCTGTGGCTCGTTTTTTCCACGGGTACGAATCTCTCCATACAGTTTTTCATACCGCTGAATATTGTCCTGAAGTGCCGAAGCAAACCGTTTAGCATGTTCCGGTGTCAAGATCATTCGTTTCACGACTTTTGCTTTCGTAAGCCCGGGCATCATGGCGATAAAATCGAATACAAATTCAGATGGAGAATGTGTAATCATCACCAGGTTAGAATACGTTCCGGTTGCTTCCTCCTTGGAAAGCTCTATCTCCATCTTTTTATCTTTTTTCTTTTCCATATCTCAAAATTTGTTGGTAAAAATTAAAAACGTTCTATGCCTCCGCCCATCAATACATGATAAACGTTTACCGGCCTATTTGGAAATAACCAGGGCATTGATCAAATCACTTCGAGTCAGAATCACCGGATCGACATCATCCACAGTGACCAACACAGCTGTAACCCCGCCTTTTAACATGCGGGTAATCTGATCAATATTCAAATCGTTTGCAACGATTGGAAAGGGTTCATCCATGACGGTTCCAACTTCCTTATCTCTGAAATGAGGAGACTCCAGAAGCAAATTTAATATCTTGCTTTCGGACAAACTTCCGACAATCTCGTTTCCTTCTTTCACGGGAAGCTGAGAGATGCTGTGTTTGTTCATGATGCGGATGGCCTGATCAAGCGTCTCCGATGGCTTTACGGTTATCAGCTTGCGGTTGCGTATTTCTTCAGATCGGATGATTTCGTCAATTTCCGGGATTGTTTTTTCCTCAAGAAATCCATTCGTCTTCATCCATTCGTCATTATACACCTTACTCACATAACGCGTGCCACTGTCCGGAAGCAAGATGACCATAACATCCCCTTCCTTCATAGGATAGCGCTTGAGATAGTGTTCTGCACCCCACACGGCCGAACCTGAAGAGCCCCCTACGAACAATCCTTCCTTACGAGCAAGTTTTCGGGTGGTGACAAATGCTTCCCGATCCGGGCATTGAATAATTTCATCGATCAGAGCAAAGTCTACATTTTCAGGAATGATATCTTCTCCAATCCCTTCGGTCAGATAAGGAGCAATATGGCGTTTATCAAATACTCCGGTTTCAAAATACGACTTGTAAATAGATCCGACAGAATCGATACCAATAACTTTGATGTCCGGATTTTTCTCTTTTAAATAGCGGGCGGTACCTGAAATGGTTCCGCCTGTACCAATACCGGCTACAAAGTGCGTAATTTTTCCTTCTGTTCCCTCCCAAAGCTCCGGACCGGTGGTTTCATAGTGTGCCTGCCGGTTGCTCAGATTGTCGTATTGGTTTGGATACCAGGAGTCCGGAATTTCTTTACTCAGTTTTTTTGCCACGGAATAGTAGCTTCGTGGGTCGTCCGGTTCCACATTGGTCGGACATATTTTCACTTCACAGCCGAGCGCACGAAGCAGATTTACTTTCTCCATGCTTTGTTTGTCTGTGGTGGTAAAAACACAGGAGTATCCTTTGATTGCAGCAATTAGCGCCAGTCCCATGCCTGTATTTCCGGAAGTTCCTTCGATAATGGTTCCTCCGGGTTTCAATTCACCGCTTTTCTCGGCATCCTCGATCATTTTCAGAGCGATTCTGTCCTTGACGCTTTGTCCGGGGTTAAAAAACTCCATTTTAGCCAGAATACAGCCCGGCTTATTTTGATTAAACGTATTCAACGCAACCAGTGGGGTATTCCCGATGGTTTCAATGATTGAACGATACCACATAGTATAAAGTTAGATTAAAAGAAAAGAACCCTTGTTCAATACCGCCGATTTGCTTTTCTTACTGTAATGGACATAAATCTGTAACCGGTAACATCAATATACCCGTTCCATCCTTCAGTGAAGGACAAGACACACACCGGTAATGGTATGTCCCGTAAATAAACACCTGTTTTTAGGTATGTAATTTCGGGTGTTTCTAACAGCTAAAGATACTATATTGTCAATTTATTTCTCAGGGTAAATCAGGATTCCTATGTTTCTTCCAAAACGTAAGCCAAAAGATTATGATTGTGGTCTTAATCTGGATCTTATGATTGAGGCTTTGCCTCGTATCGAGGATTCAGAAAAGAGGATTGATTATGCCAAACGCATCGTCGGATTAATTAAACAAAGCCACATCAGCTGGGTGGATGAAAATGGTTGCAGCGAAGAAGCCTGGAATCATTTTTTCAAACTGGCGGAATATGATCCAAGAGATTATGGAATTCGCAACCCTTACGAAACCGGTGAAGTGGACGACGCCATGTAGGACTACCCTCTTGCCGGTATATCTCATGTCTACATGTTCGCACTAATGCTTTATACATGACAGACCAAATACATAAGGTTGCTGAAAAAGCCGGGGCATTCATGAGTGCCTTGCTTGAAAAGGAACGCTTTTCAGCATTCTATCAAAAGCATCGTCCGACCGATAAACCCCGCTATCTGACACTTTCTGTGCCTTATGATAACATCGACCCCCTGGCGGTTCTGGAACTCAATGCAGACCCAAAAGGGACGCGGTTTTACTGGGAACGGCCGGACCATGATATTGCATTGGCAGCAGGTGGGCGGGCCGCCTTGATCAAGAGCACCGGCCTCGACCGCTTCAGAACCATCTCACGCCAGGCCGATTCACTTTCCTCTTCCCTGATCAGCCTCAGTGATGTTGATCACAGTATGTCCGGTGCTCATTTTGTCGGTGGTTTTTCTTTTTTTGATCAACCCATGTCCGGAGCCTGGTCTACTCTTGGTAATGCCTCTTTTGTTTTGCCGGAATGGCTCCTTGCACGTGACGGCCGCTTTTCCATCATGAATATTACCCGAAAATGGAGTAAAGAGGATCGCATGGACGAGCTGGGGGACTGGTACAGAGAATGGATGCAGTCCTTCAACGAACGCCTGCAAATACGCATAAATGACAGTTATATCCTAAGCGATGAGGATTTTCCCTCTGAAAGTTTTAGGATTGAAGAGCGTGAAGAGGATCGAAAACGCTGGTTAACCAATGTTGAGATTGCCAAAAATGCTATTCAATACCAACAATTTAAAAAAATCGTACTGGCAAGGGAGTTACGCTTTCAGGTACCTTCCCGAATTTCATCCACGAAATTCATCCATTGTCTGCGTAAAGATTACCCTTCCTGCTATTCTTTTATTTATCAGTTAAACGGTGAAGCCATCTTTCTTGGCACCACCCCTGAAAAACTGTTATCAAGACAAGGTCCCTATTTAAAAACCGAGGCCCTTGCAGGAAGCACCTCGCGGGGAGTTACAGCTACAAGCGATACTATTTTTGCAAAAAAACTTCTTGAAAGTAAAAAAAACCAGGAGGAACACGCCTACGTACTGGAGTCCATTAAAGAGAAGCTGCGCCCAATAACAGAAACGCTGGATCATCCTGCGGTTCCGTTTATAAAAAAGTATTCCAATGTACAACATCTCTGTACTCCCGTCAGCGCCTCATTGAGTGGAACCGTAAACAGCATCCACCTGGTTTCACGCTTACATCCAACTCCTGCTGTAGGCGGTTATCCGGAATCTATAGCTATAGATCACATCCAAGAGATGGAGCAACTGGAACGTGGATGGTATGCAGGCCCCGTCGGCTGGTTTAACACACGGGATAAGGCTGAATTTTCTGTTGCCATCCGAAGCGCACTGATCCAAAACAAGCACGTCCGAATATTTGCGGGATGTGGTATTGTTGAGGAGTCAGATCCACAGACTGAGTGGGAAGAAACACGTATTAAACTTTTACCAATGCAAAAAGGACTAGGATATGCCCTCCACCGATCAAGCTGAATTATCCCTTAAATGGTGTTTTAATTTTATTGAAGCTCTTACATCCGCCGGAGTTAAACATGCTTTCATCAGTCCGGGTTCAAGATCAACGCCGTTAATCTACGCACTTGCTCACCATCCTGGAATTGAATGCCAGCCGGTTCTCGATGAACGTTCTGCGGCATTTATGGCTCTTGGTTCAGGTAAATCAACGGGAGTTCCTGCAATTTTTGCCTGCACATCAGGTACCGCTGTGGCCAATGCGCTTCCCGCTGTCATTGAAGCCCGGCTTTCCGGTACTCCTCTGATCGTTCTTTCCGCAGACCGGCCACCTTCTGCGCGTGCCATCGGTTCTCCCCAGACCATAGACCAGCAAAAGCTTTTTGGTTCCTATCCCGTTTTCTTCTTTGACACCGGTGAACCCGTTGACGGACCAGCGGATTTTCATCGAATGAACCGGCTCGGTGTACAGGCTTGTCAGGAAGCCGTATTGAAAAAAGGGCCCGTGCATATCAATCTTCCTTTCAGAAAACCTTTGGAACCTGAACAGAAACACATTGAACAATGTCTTTCTGTCAACAAGGATAAACATCAGAAAAAAAGAAACGGAGGTCTTTCTTCCGATTCATTGCCGGTTGTATTGGAGAGTCCTCCAAGAACTCTCCCTGAATCCATCATTGAATTGATTCGCTCTTCTGAGCGGCCCCTTGTTATTGCCGGACCGAATCTTTTCGGAGTGGTACCAAGAAACCGACGTGTTGCCGGAAAACCTTTTAAGTTTTTATCGGATAAAAGTTCTGATTCAAAAGAAACTAAACTCGACCATAGTTTTTCCGGCTGGTGTCAACGCTGCGATATCCCGGTACTGGCTGAGTCCGGTGGATTTCCCGGAAGCATCCTTCTTCATCCTTTGATTTTCCGTAAATTTTTCTCCATACCTGTGGCTCCGGCGGTACGGATCAATGCTCCGGTGGCGGCATCCGCTGAGCCATCCGACCCCGCCCCTGCGGAAGCTGTACCGGAAAAGAAGGAACACAAGGAGTTAAATCAGGCCATTCGGGATGCAAAAATCTCCAATGAACCTGTAAAAACAGCTACTCCATCTCGGCCTGATAGCAAATCAGAAGCCCCTGAACCTGCGGCTCCGTCTGATCCATCTCCACCGGCTTCATCGTCAGATACTTCTGTATCTGAATGTGCCGTTTCGAATTCGGAAAGTCATAGTCTGATGCCGAAAACCCTGGGACATATACGTCCATCTACCTCTGTTTCCCCACTAACCCGACTCCAGGCTTGCTCGGAACAACGTTCAGAAAAGTCTGCCGCGGATGACAAATTCCCACAGGCGCCAAAAGAGGAAACACCTGATCCTGCCCCGGCAAGGAGAATTCCAGATACCAGTGTTTCTCCTTTGAAGCAGCTCATTGACCAGGTTGCCAAGCAGAAAAAAGCTGAGGCCGAAAAAACGCAACAAGAAGCGAAAAGTGAGCCTCCTGCGGCTTCCTATCCAAAAGAACCTCAGTCCCCTTCCCTTCCTGCATCATCCGGTAAGCCGGATATCCGAACCCAAACGGCTGAAACGGGGAAAAAAGAAACCACTCCGGAACAACGATTTAAAATTCCCTCATCTGAAGGCCTTGAAAAAACCGACACGTCCAAAGTGCCGGCAGCGGCCTCCTCTCCGCCTGCGCCCCCTTCCGGTGATTCTTCTTTCAAACCCCCTGTATCCGGTCTCAA
Source organism: Balneolaceae bacterium ANBcel3 (assembly GCA_030012235.1). Taxonomy (GTDB): domain Bacteria; phylum Bacteroidota; class Rhodothermia; order Balneolales; family Natronogracilivirgulaceae; genus JASCXY01. The sequence goes on from JASCXY010000023.1 coordinate 22,764, forward strand.
AGAAGAGGAAAAAGATTGGGAAATGTCGGAAATCGAACCACCGGATCTTATCATTCGAATCGGTGGTGAACCCATTCACAGTGAAACACTTACCGTGCTGAATGAATGGAAACACATCCCCCAGATCATTTTTGATCAACAAACGGACTTCAGTGATGCTACACTTTCCGCATCGCACCGGATTCCACATCCGGTATCGGAGTTCAACTGGAATTTTGATGTACTTTCAGACGAAGAAAAAGAAGAGGCGAAAAGAAAAGAAGAAGAGGAAAAAGCATTAGAACAAAAAAGCAAAACCGTCGATGATTCTGCCTTTAATTTAAAATGGTGGACCTCTTCCAAGAAAAAAGAGGCTTTATCCGGCAAACATTCCAAAAAGAAAACTCCGCCTAAAAAAAAGGTTTTAGCCTATACTCCATACAAAGATCAGTGGCACACCCAGGTACGTAAACTTGAAGTAGATCAAGTCAGGGCTCTGAATCTTGAAAAACGGCTTACCGATGCTCATGTCTTTTTTGAATTGCTGCCCCTCATTTCTGATTTATACGATGTGCAGGTATATCTTTCCAACTCTCTGATCATCCGGGATTACCCCCTTTATGGACCAAAGGGAACGGTGCGTTCACTTCCTGTTCTTGTGAACCGGGGGGCAAGTGGAATTGACGGGGTGACTTCTTCTGCAATCGGAGCCTCCCTTGCCTCAGGAAAGCCAACGGTTCTCTTTACCGGAGATTTAGCCTTTCTGCACGACAGTAATGCCCTGAATAACCTTAAAAAGAGAAATCCACTACTGAAAATCGTCGTCCTCAATAACCGGGGTGGATCTATTTTCCGGATGCTTCCTTTTAAAGAACACGATCAGGTATTTCATGATTTCATTGAAACACCTCAGGATGTTGATATCTCCTTGCTTGCAAAAACGCATGGTCTCTTTTACCGGAGAGCGGAAAAAATCGACCATCTTCCCCTTTATTGGGAAGAACTCCGATCCGAGCAAGTGGGAATCCTGGAATGTATGATTGACTTGCCGGCCTCTATGGGCATGAGGATGAAGTAAAGCCTGGACGGTCTTTAGTACCTCATTGTCGGTGTTGGATCTTCTTGGCTCTTTTATGATCTCTTGTACCTCATACAGCAAATGATTATAGAAAAGCATTGCTGTATCGTTATCTGTCTTTATCAAACCATTTCTACTCTGTTACAAGCGACTTACGAATCCATGTCCACTCTCTCGCATAGGATTGTTTCCGGCCGGTTACATGTAATCATACGTAGATTCCAAGACCATCCCGGAAAAAAAGATCTGATTTTTTTGCATGGGTTTCTTGGAGCAGGCAAACAATTCGAACATCTTTTTGATGACTTGAAGCAGATTATCAATCCGGTTACGTTTGATTTTTATCCGGGAGACGGAGAGGATCCAACAGAAGCGGACTCCTCCCTTTTTTCAGCTGAAGCCCTCGCCACTGCCCTCCATGATGGCCTTACCTCCTCAGTCGTTCAGCCAAAGCCTTTGATTTATGGATATAGTATGGGGGGACGGCTTGCACTTTCCTGGGCTTCCCGGTACCCGGACGAGTCAGATGGTATCCTTTTGGAGAGCTCTTCTTGCGGAATAGACTCCGAATCGGAGCGCAAAGAGCGACGTGCATCGGATGCTGCCCGGGCACAGAAAATCATGCACGATTATCCTTCCTTTTTGAAAGAATGGGAGAACCTTCCCCTGTTCACTTCATCCGTTTCAGGCCGGGATAAATCGACTCTCCACATCAGCCAACTGCACCAGATTCAACAAAATCAAGAGCCCCGTATCATGGCTCAATGGTTATATGGGTTTGGATCCGGGACCATGCCTTGTGTTTGGCATCACTTAAATGAAATAGATGCCCCTATATGCCTTATCACAGGAGCTCTTGATCCTAAGTTTCAGGATTTGGCAGCGAAAATCTATGCTCAACGGCTATTTCATCCGAAAAGCAATTCTCCGGAATATACGTTTCACGCCAACGTATCCGGAGCCGGGCATCGTGTTCATATCGACTGCCCGGAGGCCTGCCGGCACATCATCCAAGCCTTTTGCTCTTTTCACGGTCGATGAACCGGAGATGTACCAGTACCAAAATCGACTCCGATAAACCTTCGTCCCTTTGGCTTGTTCCACAGGTCGAATTAAATGAACCTGCTCCGAACAGCGTGAACCAGCTGATCCGGTTTCCGGTAAACTTTGAGTATTAAAGCAAACCGTACGTTTGAAAGCGAAATCGTGCTGAATGATGCAGAATCCTTTTCAGACAATCAAAGCTTTTTTGTATTTTCTTAACCGGAAAACAGATTATAAACCCATATTAAGTACCACAGGATCCTGCTATGCCCGACTGGAAAACCGTAAAAGAGTACAAAGACATTACCTATAAAAAAGCAGACGGAATTGCCCGTATTGCTTTCAACAGGCCGGAAGTCCGCAATGCCTTTCGTCCCGAGACCATTTTCGAGATGTATGAAGCCTTTGCCGATGCGCGCGAAGACACGTCTATTGGAGTGGTATTACTGACCGGAGAAGGGCCTGCAAAAGACGGAAAGTATGCTTTTTGTTCGGGAGGAGACCAAAAGATTCGTGGGGATGCAGGATACGTTGGCGGGGATGGTATACCGCGTTTAAACGTGCTTGATTTACAGCGTCTGATCCGATCCATGCCCAAACCGGTCATCGCTTTGGTTGCCGGCTATGCCATAGGCGGGGGACATGTTTTACATGTGATCTGTGATTTAACCATTGCGGCTGAGAACGCTGTTTTTGGTCAAACCGGCCCTAAAGTCGGAAGCTTTGACGGGGGATTCGGTTCCAGTTATCT
>JASCXY010000230.1 GCA_030012235.1 Balneolaceae bacterium ANBcel3
GCAATCGTCCGAACTCTGTTTTCTCCAAGATGCTGGGCAACTTCAAGAATCAAGTCGGGTTCATTCTCTCTCTTTACCAAAAGGGCGTTCAGGATGGCCGGAAGGTTTCCGTCTTTGAAGTCCACGTCGACCACAGGGCCAATTATTTGTGCAATGCTGCCTGTATTCATTCTATCCTGTTTTTTTTAATTCAAATTTACCTGCTGTCTCATTCCCGGCTGATCCGGAATACAGATGCATGAAATTACCAAATACCAGTAAAAAAGAAAAACAGGAAGAGGAATTTATCCATTGTTTATAATTGTAAAAGAAGCGGATTGAAACAAAACCATCTTCAAAGGCTAAAAACACAGTTTGTGCTTAATTATTAGAAAAAAAATCATTAAATTTCGGGATTGTGAACAAATCAATAATGAAAGCGGATTCTAACTTTGGAACAGACATTAACAGCTCGTCAAGCCAGCGTAAAAGCACTTACTTTTTTTGATGAAAATAATTCAATCAACCCCGATCTCCTGAATGGATTAGAGGGTCAGGACAGACAACAGGCCAATGAATATGTCCAGGGTATTTTACGAAGAAAAAGCTATTTGGATTTTCTCATCTCAAAATTCAGTTCTGTCCCCGTTGAGGAGATGAACATCACCTTTAAGAATGTTTTGCGGGTAGGTATTTACGACCTCCTGTTTATGGATGGTACGCCCGACTATGCTGCGATTAATGAAGCGGTTGAGCTGGCAAAAAAACTGTCAGGATCACGTGGCGGTGATTTAATGAATGCGATTTTACGCCGGGTTCAGAGAGAACTTTCAGAACTCCCGAAGCCAGACTTTTCTGACCGCACCAAACTCATAGCCACAACCTTTTCCCATCCTGAATGGCTGGTCAAACGATGGGTTAGCAGATTTGGTGAACGAGAAGCCTTTCAGCTGATGCAATACAACAATCAGCGTCCTTCGTATTACCTTCGCACAAACGGATTAAAAACCAACGACCAGAACTTCAAGCTTCGGCTGACCAAAGCCGGTGTGGATTTTGAAGAAAGCGACTGGCTCCCGAGTTATTACAAGGTACAAACGATCAATAAAGTACGCCAGAAAGGCTGGTTTCAGAAGGGTTTCTGTCAGGTTCAAGATATCGCTGCGGGCTTTGCCCCTACCATCCTTGACCCGCAACCCGGTGAAGATATTTACGACTTGTGTGCGGCTCCCGGTACGAAAACCATCGCCATGTGCGACATGATGGAGAACAAAGGAAGTATCACGGCTGTGGATATTTCCGGTGAACGCATCGGAAATATCGCTGAAAATGTAACCAACTATGGTGCTGAAATCGTAAAAATTCAGCGGGCAGATGTCATTGAAGAACGATTCAAACTCGTGGATGGGGTACTGCTCGATGCTCCCTGTTCAGGAACGGGAGTAATGGCTAAAAGAGCCGATTTGAGATGGCGCAGACAGGAAGCGGATCTGGAGTCGTTCGCTCACCAACAGGACGAGCTTCTTGATGCGGCAGCCAATATGGTTAAACGCGGCGGAAGACTTGTTTACGCCACCTGTTCGATTGAACCGGAAGAAAACATGGAAAGAATTGAAAAGTTCCTTGAGACATATAATAACTTCGAGCTTGAAAACCTTGAAGATTACCTTCCGGAAGAGGTTCTTGCCTACGATGGCACAGCCTATCAAACCTTGCCTCACATACACCAGTGCGACGGTCATTTTGGCGTTCTCCTTCGAAGAAAAATTTAATCAGTAACAACTAACAGCACCTTTTATGTCAGACCGTATTTCCGGAACAGAGATTCCTAAAAAATACGATCCCAAAGCCATTGAAGACCGATGGTATGCCTATTGGATGGATCATGCAATGTTTCGCGCAAACGAAGAGTCCGATAAGGAACCATTTACAATTATGATGCCCCCTCCTAACGTAACGGGTGCATTGCATATGGGACATGCCCTTCAGGGAGCGGTTCAGGATGCGGTAATCCGGTTAAAACGAATGCAGGGGTATGAAGCTTTATGGCTCCCGGGAACCGATCATGCCGGAATAGCTACCCAGAATGTCGTTGAAAGAGAACTGAAGAAAACGGAAAAAAAGAATCGCCATGATATTGGCCGTGATGCTTTTGTTGACAAGGTCTGGGAGTGGAAAGACAAGTATGGCGCGATCATCACAAAACAGTACAGTAAGCTGGGTGTCAGCTGTGACTGGAGCAGAGAACGGTTCACAATGGATGAAGGATTGTCCAAAGCGGTTCAGGAAACGTTTATCCGGCTTCATAACGAAGGACTGATTTACAAAGGAAATTATCTTGTAAACTGGTGTCCGGTAGACATGACCGCTATTTCAGATGAAGAAGTGGAGCATGTCGAAAGAAAAGGCCATATGTGGCATGTGGCTTACAAACTTGACGAAGAAACCGCCAAACGATCCGGCCTCGAACATATTACTATTGCAACCACCCGGCCAGAAACCATTCCGGCCGATACGGCTATCAGTGTACACCCGGAAGATGAACGCTATCAAAAACTAATCGGCGGCTTCGCCTATGTACCGACAACAAACCGCAAGGTGCCCATAATTGCCGATGAGTATGTTAAAATAGAGTATGGCACCGGTGCACTTAAGGTCACTCCGGCTCATGATGAAAATGACTTTGAAATTGGGAAAAGACACAACCTCCCAAGAATCAATATCATCAACAAGGACGGCACACTGAATGCAGCTTCCGGCCGGTACAACGGAATGGACCGGTTTGATGCCAGAGAAAAAATTGTAGAGGATATCGAAAAGGACGGACTCCTTGTAAAGGTTGAAGAATATATTAACCAGGTGGGCATCTCTAGTCGGAGTAAGGTCATTATCGAGCCTCTGCTTTCGGATCAGTGGTTTGTTAAAATGAAACCACTTGCAGAGAAAGCCATGCAATCCAGCCGTAATAAGGAATTCGCATTTTACCCCGGACGATGGGAAAATGAATTTTTCCGGTGGATGGAAAATATTAGAGACTGGGTGATCTCCCGTCAGCTTTGGTGGGGCCACCGTATCCCGGTCTGGTATTACACCCTGGAGGACGGCTCCATAGATTACAGCAAAGAGTATGTGGTTAGTATGGATCAGCCATCCGAAGGTATGGTTCAGGATCCGGATGTACTTGATACCTGGTTTTCTTCCTGGTTATGGCCTTTTTCAACGCTTGGATGGCCGGAAAAAACCAAAGACCTGAACTATTTTTACCCGACGTCTTTGCTTGTTTCGGCGTATGACATCCTTTTCTTCTGGGTCAGCCGGATGTTGATGGGCGGATTGCATCTTACCGGTAAGGCACCTTTTAAAGATATTTTCATGACGGGCCTGATTAAGGATAAACAAGGCCGGAAAATGAGCAAAAGCCTCAATAACGGTATAGATCCTCTGGAAATGATCGACCAGTATGGCGCCGATGCGGTTCGTTACTGCCTGATCATTTTATGTGCCCAGGGCCAGGATATCAAACTGGATCCCGGGAAGTTTGAAATGGGACGCAACTTTGCGAATAAACTCTGGAATGCGTTTCGTTTTCTGAACTTGCATCGGACAGACCGTCTGGATGCAGAAGAGAAATCCGTTGAATCTTTATTTGACCCCTCCGATTCTACGCTTGCCATTCATGATTACTGGATGATAACACGCATTCAGAAAACTATCCTGGAAGTTGAAGAAGATCTGAATAAGTATCGCCTTAATGAGGCTCTGCTTAAGATTTATTCTCTGGTATGGGACGACTTTTGCGACTGGTACCTCGAACTGATCAAGCCGGAATATG
>JASCXY010000231.1 GCA_030012235.1 Balneolaceae bacterium ANBcel3
GATATAATGTCTGATGGAACACGACTGGCCAGCAGAGTCCGTATCGGGCAAGTGGATCCAAATGTTTTTGCTTCACTTTTTTTCCTCCCCCTTGCGTTTACGGCCAGTATTAGCTTTTCCAAAACACACTTAAGCCTACGCCTTATCAGCTCAGTAATATTCTTAATACTGTTTGCAGCCGTTTTGCTCACCTTTTCTCGCAGTTCCTGGGTCTCACTTATTTTCATGGTAATTGTATTGGCTTTTTTATACAGACAATATAACTTGTTTTTAACTGGCTTTGTCTTTTTTGGACTATTACTTCTTCTGTTCCCAGAATTACGGTTTATTTTTATATCCATTGCTTCTCGGTTTCTTGGGCTTTTCACCGGATCTGTTGACACATCAAATTTTATCCGTATTCTTTTAGTTCACGCTGCATTAGGGATGTTCTTTAATAGTTGGCTTATTGGTGTCGGTTGGCGTGGTTTTCCGGATCACATTTTTAACTATTTCAGCTATCAACAAACAATGGGAGTATATGAACCACACAATGTAGTTTATTTAGTTTTTGCTGAATTGGGTTTGGTTGGGTTGCTCCTTTTTTGTTATATCGTCTTTAAAATATTTCACCTTGCGTGGCAAAACATTCACCTTAGCCATGGTGTAGAGCAAAAAGCATTAGCACATGCATTATTCGGAGCTTTTTTAGCCTATGCCATCTTTTATCAATTCATTGGTTCTGGGTTCCTTGATAACCAACTTTGGATAACTACTGGTTTGATTCTGGCGTTAAATTTTTCTCTGAAAAAAAACCACGATAATTAAACTTTAAAAAAAAAATCACTCCCCTTGTATTGATTGCTATTTGGTATTATTTCGGCCTTTTTCTACTTCTACCGTTAAAAAATAAATCCATATTAAAAGGTAACTATTTACGAGAAAGCCAACTAAGGAATATAATACAAGAGCGATCCATTCATTCTGCATGAGAATTCCAAGTCCTAGTACAATTAATCTCATCGAGAGATATATCACATCAATAATAAAAGCTTTTTTTTGCCGTCCAAATAAAAGCGGAATATAGTTTATAGGTGTTACTATAAAGACGAGATAAATGTAGGGGCTTAAAATTTGAATGTAATGTCCTGTGACTTCCCATTCAGAGCCAAGGAACCAGCCAAATAGAGAAGGGCTAAAAAAAAACAGAATCAAAAAAGGAATAAAAGCTATAACCGCAAAAAGCAGTACCGTACTCTTGAGAAAAGGCAATAATAGTTCCTGATTACCAAACTTCTCAGAAACCTTTTGACCAAAAACTTGATAAGCTGCTTGAGAAATAACACGGACGGGAGATAGCAATACCCGATGAGCCATAGCATAGAAACCTGCAATCGAACCAGAGAAAAAAGCATTAAACAAAAGAACTGGAAAATTTTGTGATATCGAAGAGGTTAAAGCATGTGGCGTATTATACAACGGAAAATTTCGATATTTCTTTGCAACTACCATCATTCTATGGAATGAAACACCGGTACGAAGGGACGATTGGATCTTGAAGCGTTGCCATACAAGAAACACCGTACCAAACACATCGCTTACAACCTTTCCAATTACCAGTCCTGCCTGCTGAAATTGAAAGAAGCCCAAACTGATTTGAGAGGCGGCCATAATTGATGATGAAGTAATTTTACCTGCTGCGATACCACCATATTTTTTTTCTCTGTTTAAAATAAACGTAAAGATCATGAACAGGTTGTATGATACTGCTCCAATAGGTAAAAGATAGAGAAGCCATCCAAGTTCTTGTATATTAAGTAACTTCTTGATTGGATCAGAAAAAAGGGCAACAACCATAAAAAGAATAAAACCAAAGGTTAGAGATAACCCTATTGCCAGAATGGAGAGATTATTGGCTTCTCGATCATTGGTTGGTATTAGTATGCCGAATTCATATCGTAATGATGCAACACAGTAACATATCATCATCAGTGATAAAAAAGTAGCATAGACACCAATTTCAGAAGGCGTATATATCCTTGTTAATACGGGAATAACAGCTACACCTAACAAATGGGCAAACCCTGTGCCCGACATCATCTTGCCAAGGTTTTCCAAAAACCCGGATGCAACTATTTGCTCTTTTAACCGTGTCAGCACTCTTTTCATAACTTCGAAAATAGGGATAATCACTGAAAGATGGGGCTCACCAGGTATTGAAAAGTAGAATAGGTTATTCGTTTTGTTCTCTTTATTTTGAGATTTGGATAAAATAAAGACATTGACTGAATAGCCGCTATTGCCTCTCGACAGTAATGATTTCTTCCGGAAAAAAAGACCTCATCCTCCTGACCAATGCATTCCCTTATAGCAACGCAGAGGTGTTTTTGGAAAAAGAACTCCCCTTCCTTCCAGATGCTTTTAACAGAGTTTTTTTACTCCCCCTGTTTCCTGAAGGAACACCTCGCAGGTACGATGAACGGATAATCCTTCTCTCTTCTTCTCCCCCTTCGCTTTTCCCCCTTTTTGAATTCCTGAGAGGCATTTTCTGTTCCACTACCTTTTTTTTTGAAGAGTGGAAACGGTCTCCCGGCTATCCACTTTCACTGCGGAAACTCTATCTGATTGCCCGAACAGCAGGTATTGCAAAACGAATTGAACACCGAATTGAACAGGCCGCATCCACGTATGGTATTAAAAATGCACTTATCTATTCCTATTGGATGAATCAGGGATGCATCGGAGGCATTTTTGCAGCAAAAAGGCATGGATGGAAGGTGGTGTCACGTACTCATGGCGGAGATCTCTATACGGAGCGGTATCCCGGTAACTATCTGCCATGGCATCAGTGGAAGGTTCAAAACCTGGATGCCATTATGCCAGTATCACGCAATGGGGCAATGTATCTGAAAAACCGCTATCCGGGAATCCAGAAAAAAATATTCCATCAACGTTTAGGTGTAGCCGACTTAAAACCGGTTTCACATACTCCCGGTTCCGGCAATTCACTGCACATAGCCTCGTGTTCATCTGTTATTCCATTAAAACGTGTGAACCTGATTTTAGAAACCGTTTTGTCATTAAAAAAAATTCTACCGGAGCATAACGTTCGCTGGACACATTTTGGCAACGGACCTCTATTGAAAGAAATCGAAGCAAAGGCAAAAGCCGCCCATACCGATGGACTGGACATCCACTTGACGGGTCATATAGACAACTCTAAAATTCCGGCTTATTACCACTCAGAAAAGGTAGACCTTTTTATTAATTATAGTACAACGGAGGGTATTCCCGTTAGTATAATGGAAGCTTTTAGTTGCGGGATCCCGGCAGCAGCTCCGGATGTTGGTGGTATTTCGGAACTGGTTTCCTCTGAAAACGGACTTTTATTTGACCATGAGGATACACCTGAAGTCGTGGCCCATCAAATTTTTACTCTTTTTATTGAGGGTGGGTTATCTGAGCGTGGTAAACAAGCAAGGAATATGTGGGCTCGTGATTATGATCTCTCTCAAAATTTCACTTCATTCGCCCTGTTTTTAGCATCGATCTAGCTATGAGAAATTACTTTTTTACGGTATGAATACGTCAACTCATCATTAACTTCAATAGATCTTTTCTGCCTGTATCTATTCGCCGATCATATTTTTTATCTTGTAACTTATTATGACTTTGGCCTGTCGAATTGCAACATTTTTACTATTGATTCTTTTCTTCTTCCTGAGCCCACTTCTTCCGGTACAGGCTCAGCATGTTTCATATCCTGTTGTCATAAATGAAGTAATGGCTTCTAACAGTACAACGATTACCGATGAAGACGGGGATGCAGAA
>JASCXY010000232.1 GCA_030012235.1 Balneolaceae bacterium ANBcel3
TTCGTAAACATGCACAGGATACTTCAAAAATCGTCGAATATTGGGCGCTTTACAAAGAAGTGCAGGAATATTATGAAATGGGTATGACGGTCCCTGATGACGTGATGATTCTGCTGGCCAATGATAACTGGGGGAATATTCGCCTGCTTCCCGATCCTGAAACCGCTCATGAGCGTGAAGGGGGATGGGGCATGTATTACCATTTCGATTATGTTGGCGGGCCCCGCACGTATAAGTGGATTAATACGACTCAGATTTCCAGAATTTGGGAGCAGATGGGCCTTACCTGGAACCACGGAGTTAACCGTTTATGGCTCGTAAATGTGGGAGATATGAAACCACACGAGCTTCCTGTCTCTTTTTTCCTGGACTATGCCTGGAATCCGGAGGATATGCCGCGGGATGTAATGGATCAATATCCGGTTAATTGGGCAAAGCAACAGTTTGGAGCAAAATATGCCGAAGAAATCGGCCGTATCCTTACAGAATATACGCGCATCAATTCACGAAGAAAGCCAGAGCTTCTGGATCAAAATACATACAGCCTGCACAATTTCCGTGAGGCAGAGCGTGTAATGCAAGAATGGGAAGAGCTTCGTGAAATTACCGCCCGCGTGAAGGCCGGCCTGCCGGAAAAATACTACGATGCTTTTTATCAGCTCGTAGAGTACAAGGTGGACGCGGCATCAAGTCTGCATGAAATGTACATGGCGGCGGCAAAAAACCGTGCATACGCCCGACAGGTTCGTAATACGACCAATGAGATGGCAGATCGTGTGAGGGAGCTCTTTGATCGTGCCGATGAAATCAGAGAGAAATATCACAGCATTGCCGATGGTAAATGGAGGCATCAGGCGGATCAAACCTATATTGGATATACTTCCTGGGCACAGCCATACGCTGACCGGATGCCTTTTGTGTATATCATTCATACACCGTATGATCGTGGTGCCATGGCCATCTCTGCAGAAAACTCACTGCTTCCGTGGCCAGGCCCGTTTTCTTATCCCGGTCCGGGTCCGGATGATGAACCAAAGCTTCCTGTATTTGACAAGTACAACCAACAAACCTATTACTTTGAAGTATTCAACCAGGGCAGCGAGCCTTTTGAATATGATATTGAAGTGGATGCCCCTTGGGTTCAACTTTCAGGAGCCACCGGCTCTATAAAAACGCAGGAAAAAGTGTGGGTTAGCATCGACTGGGATTCTGTGCCAGCGGGAACACAAACGGCTACGATTTCTGTAACCGGACCGAATGCGGAATGGGGTGAACATACGGCCGAGATCAAAGTGGAAGCTTTCAATCCGGCTTCACCGTCAAGGGATGAAATCCGTGGATTTGTTGAAAGCAACGGTTATGTATCCATTGAAGCAGAAAACTACACGAGGAATATCACAAAGGAGGATCTGCAATGGAAGAAGATTCCTCAGCTTGGACGTACGAAATCTGCTATGTCGCCCTATCCTGTTGTTGTGGAGGTACAGAAGCCCGGTCGGCCGGATACTCCCCGCCTGGAATACGACATGCATATTTTTAACCCCGGCGAAGTAACGGTTCGTGTTTATCTTTCTCCAACCAAGAACTACAGCAAGAATTTCAGAAACCTGGACGGAATTCGCTATGCGCTTTCATTCAACGAGGATGAACCCATCGTGGTAAACATGCACAATGAAATGCCGGCAGGTGGAGGTTTCAGCAATAACGTGTGGTATGGATGGACCAGCAACAATATCATTGTCAATGAAACCTCAATGAAGATCTCTGAAGAGGGGCTTAATACTCTAAAACTCTGGCTGGTGGATACCGGCCTGGCTGTTCAAAAAATTGTAATTATGACCGATGAAATTGGAGCAACCTATCTTGGTCCTCCTCAGAGTTTTATTAATGAGTAGGGGTTTATAAGTATTCTTGTACCTTTTCGAAGGTTCACGTTTGCAGAATTAAGAGTCTTCTTAAAGGCAGGTTCTTTTTTTTCAAAGGGTGGATGATTCATCATTCACCCTTTTTTTATGCAAAACTGTGGAGAAAAATATATATGCCAACCGATAGTTTTCTTCCGTCGGATGTCGCAATTATTTTAGTTTGCCAAAAGATCTTAACAACTAGCACCAGGAACCGACGGCAAAAAAAGGCTAACCTATAAATTTTTGCAGTTCTATAATATAGCTGGCAAAGGCCGACAAGCCTTTTTGAGTAACCTGATAACGTGATTCTGTTTTGTTCTCCGAAGAAGTTTTATGAACAGAAATGTAACCGGCTTCCTGCAGACGGGCAAGGTGGGTACTCAGATTGCCATCGGTGGCATTAACAGAATGTTTGAGATCATTAAACGAAATATCTTCCACCCTGGTCAAAACGGCCATTAGAGCCAGTCTGATTCTGGAATGTATCAAATTATCAATTTCTCGATAGTCAAGGTAGATTTCGTCAGTTTTCATATAAACAATAGTATATGGATATCCGGTAATGCGCAAACGGCTCCTCTTAAGTGATTGCTTGTTAAGAGAGAACGTACCTGTATAATAAGAAAAGTTGTGATTTTATCAATCTACTTGCACCAATCGGTTCAAAAAGTGGATTTTGTAATCAGATGGAAGAACCGGTATTTTCATGGGAATGGTGAGGCTAAAAGAAACGAAATATCGTTTATCCTACTTCTCAAGATTGCGTAAACGCTAAAGAAGCAGCCAGAGACTCCGATTTAGGGGGATGTCATCCACATAAGTTGGGTTTACATAGCGCCATCGTGTTTTTTCCAACAGACAGGAAAAAAGATAGTTATATTTTATACATCTTGTTGCATTGCCAAACCGGGTGAGATGTATTCTACCATTAAAACCCGTTTCTGAAGGTCAAACAAATGTTTAACGAACGATTATTGTGCTATTTGTGTAATAACCTGCATAAATGCAGGTTCTAATCGGTGTTAGCATTAATTTAAGAGCATATTTTGAAAAGAACGTTACCTGTAAAGGAAAGAAAAAAAAGAGCGTCGGAACTGCTGGAAATGTTATATGAACACTATCCTAACCCCTTCTGTGCTCTAAACTTCACCAATCCATTCGAATTACTGATTGCAACGATATTAAGTGCTCAATGTACCGACGAAAGGGTAAACAAAGTTACAGCTATATTATTTAAGACCTACTCCGGCCCGGAATCACTGGCCGAAGCCACTCTTGAAGAAATTGAAGAGGTCATTCGACCAACGGGTTTTTACCGAAACAAAGCAAAGTCTATTAAAGAGTCATCTCAAAAAATATTGGAAGAATTTGAGGGAGAGGTCCCTCAGACCATGGACGAATTGCTATCGCTTCGTGGCGTAGCGAGGAAAACAGCAAATGTGGTGTTAGGAAATGCATATGGTAAGAACGAAGGAGTCGTAGTGGATACGCACGTCGGCAGGCTGGCCCGCCGTTTTGGATTAACGACCCATAGCGATCCGGTGAAAGTTGAAAAAGATTTGATGGATCTATTTCCAAGGGAAGAGTGGACCAATGTGTCTCATCTTTTTATTGCGCATGGAAGAGCCGTTTGTAAATCTCGTTTTTCAACACCACCAAACCACATAATTTGTAATGTGTTTGGTACGGAATGTGCATGTAAAAAAATCATCTAAAAGAATACTTTTTTAAAAAAGTATTTGCTCAAGGGCTACGGCCTGAAGAAACTTCAACATTGATATTAACGGAAATCGTAAGTAAATAGTAAAATGGAATAGCAAGCAAACTCATTCCATTAGAGGCAAAAATGTTTGCCGGCTTCAGTTTATGATTTGCTGATCAAGGT
>JASCXY010000233.1 GCA_030012235.1 Balneolaceae bacterium ANBcel3
TCTGCATTGATCCTCAGTAACCACTCTTCCACGATTATAAGGATCCATTAATACCACGTCATCCTCGTCTTCGTAACGAATCAGAAAGTGCATAGGCATGTTCACACCATGCACCTGAATACCCAGCCTTCGCGCAACAAAAATCATGACCAGGCTAAGAGAAATGGGAATTCCCGTCCTTCTTTGTAATACTTTGTGGAGATAAGAGTTATCGGGATGCATGTAATCGTCAGTTGCCCCCCGGAAGTACTCCTGACCAAAAAAGTAGGAGGAAAATAGCGCCAGTGTACTGGTTATTCCGTCACTTCCGGCCAACGAATGACGCAGGCGGTCTGCCATCTTATCCAGTTGAATTCTTGAGAGTTCTGTTCGAAGTGTGGGGTTATCAAAACGGCATAAGAGAAGCAGGATGCGTTCCAGTTTCTGACACGTATCTAGACCCGATTCCAGATGTTCCAAAAACTCATTTTCAAAAGAATAAAAGGTCAGCTTATGAATTAAATCACTAATGCGTTTTCTGGCTTCGGTATCATCCAACCCCTCCCGAAACTCATCTAAAAGAGGTACACTTTGCTCCCCTAACAGAGAAAGCCTTTCCATAACTTTCTTCTGAATGTATGGATCTGGATCTTCCAGCAGCGTAAACAGGGCTTTTGCCTCGCTGCGTTTTAAATCAGACTTTTTTCTGGTAGCTTTTCGTGCAATAGTTTCCACACATTCTTTTCTTTATTATGAATTTTACATTTACTTACAATCAAAACACCAAAAAGAGTTTCATCGTTTACCAATAGGACACTAACTTTCTACTTTAACAGTGGAACCACAACGATGTCTTGCCTGGCTACACTGACAGGTTAATTGATGCGCTATCTCATTTAACCTGACTCAGGTTAAAGAATCCTTTTCCTGTACTTTATAAAACTACCTCTATGGAATTATTTGTCCATTCTGAAACCGGCCTCCTTGAAGCGGTGGTCGTCCACACACCGGGCCGTGAAGTCTCCCTGGTCAACCCGGAAGTAAGCGAGAAACTTCTTTTCGATGATATCATTTACGAGAACGATGCACGGCAGGAGCATTTAAAAATGCTGGAAATATTTCGCGCGGTCATGCCCCCCAACGGTATGGTTCTTGAAATCGCAGACCTCACTGCAGAAACCCTTCAAAACATGGATGCCCGCCAATTTTTCATAGATGAACTGATTTCATCTCATCCTGGAAGCAGTTTCCGGCTTTTGCGGGAACAGTTGCTTCAATTACCGGCCTCTTCCCTATTGGACTTTATCATTCTTGGCACCACTGAAGAGCTAAAAGATATTTCTCTCTACCCGGCTCCCAATTTATTATTCACAAGAGATCTCGCTGCTGTTGTCAATAATCAGGTAATTTTATCCCGCGCTGCCAGAGCCGCACGCACCAGAGAGTTTTTAATGATGGAAACCATTCTCCGTTTTCATCCCTGGATGAACTCCCTAAAAAATAATCTTATTTCGACAGGAAAACAGGACAGTGTAGAAGGAGGGGATATTCTTGTCGTTTCCAGTGAAATCGTCATGATCGGAATGAGTGAACGAACCACCTTTAGTGGCCTCATGGGTATTACCGATCAGCTTCTTCAACGTGGAATAAAAAAAGTAATCGTAGTCGATATTCCAAAACAACGATCATCCATGCACCTGGACACCATCTTTACCTTCGCAAGTCCAACAGAATGTATCGTGTTCCCCCCGGCAATCACTGAACGAAAAGAGAATGTTTCTGTTTTTTCCCGTGTGGACGGGCGAATTACCGCAGAACGCAAACACAGTTTAAAAGAAACGCTTGAGGAGTTACTGGGCCGGCCAATGACCTTTATCGCCTGTGGCGGCCAGGATACCACCAGCCAGTACAGAGAACAATGGACAGACGGAGCCAATGTATTTGCCCTTGCTCCCGGAGTGGTGGTCGGATACGACCGAAATATCCATACTTTCGAAGAAATGGCACGACATGGTTATCAGATTATTCACCAGGATGAATTTGTTTCTCTGTGCAAAAACCAACCATTTGACCCTCTGAGCGGTGAGAAATTTGCTATTCGGTTTCAGGGAAATGAATTGTGCCGCGGACGAGGCGGCGCCCGATGTATGACGTTCCCCATTATTCGCCACCCGGAACCAACTCTTTAACTTTTTTGGTTTTCTTTTGTTACTATCTGCTCACCAAAACGAACCATTACACCCTGAAGAACACAGGAGCCTTTTGACTGTGATTAAACCTGATTCTATTACCATTTTCCGACATCTTTCGCTTTTTATTTTAACGTTCGTTTCATCGGCCTTCACAGGAGCCTTATTCGTAGGCCATACAGCGGGTATGCCCGATGATTTCGTTCTTTTTTCATCGGAAGGATTTCAGTTTTATATGGGAATGGTCGTATGGGAAGGAGTCTTGTTTGCATCGCTTCTTTTAGGCTTCCTTACCGTTCATGAGTTCGGCCATTACTTTGCGGCATTACGCCATCGAATCCATGTCACCTTACCCTATTTCATACCTTTTCCCCTGTCACCCATTGGCACCCTTGGAGCAGTTATCCGAATCAAAAGTACCATCCAGCGCTCCCGGCATATGTTCGATGTAGGTGCCTCCGGTCCTATTGCCGGGTTTATCGTAGCGGTTATCATTTTGCTCTATGGATTCGCTACGCTGCCCGAACCTGAATATTTGCATAACTTTGCCGGTCACGAATCCATTAACGAATACATTTCCGAGCATGGTACGTTTCCGGATGAACCCCTTATTCCTGAAAATGATCAAGAGCTGGAAGTTATGGTTTTAGGGAACACTCTCTTATTCAGCTTCTTAGCAAGTTTTTTTGATCATGTTCCTCCCATGTGGGAAATTTATCACTATCCCTTTTTGTTTGCCGGGTGGCTTGGTTTGTTTTTTACCGCACTGAACCTGCTGCCGGTTGGGCAGTTAGACGGCGGACACATTCTCTACACTCTGATCGGTTTTAAGCGGCATCGAATCGTTGCCCGATCTTTTTTTGTAGTTGTCCTCATTCTGGCCGGCCTTGGTGTGATCCCGTTGTTCAAGTCCATCTTATCGGACTATTCTATCCCTGTAACGTTTACTTCCTGGTTGTTATGGGCAGGCATGTCCCTTTTTCTATTGGACAGAGCTTTTCATCATACCCTTTCCTGGATTTTACCTGCATGGATTATAACCCTTGTATCTGACGTTCTTTTACTGTTCCTGTTCAGTCCTGAGGTCTTTTCCGGCTTTACTGTTTGGATATTCTGGGCGCTGTTCATCGTTTTTCTGGTCAAAATTGAACACCCTCCGGTACTCTTTGAGGAACCCCTGACCAAAGGACGTAAAATTCTTGGTTGGATTTGCATGGTTCTGTTTATTCTCTGTATCAGCCCGAATCCGATATACTTCATTCAACCATAAGGGCTATCTCCCCTTTTCGTAACTGAACCTCTTCTCTTTTTTTGTTGTTAACAGAAAGCGACACCGGGTGTCTTTTTTTAACCTGCGGAAATAGCCGGGGTTAAGAGGCTGGCACCACCGAATTCCAATACCTGTTAGCGATTATTCAAAAATGCACCTTCTCAATATTTTTCATTCCGTACTTTTAAAAAAAGGGATTCTTCTTCTCTCTGTGTTGATGTTGCTCGCATCATGCGAATCAGATGACGAGAAGCTTCCTCTTTCTGAACGCATTCAAGAGCACATTCATCAGAATGCGTTTGACGAAGCGCTCACAGAAATAAGAAAGCACGATGAGAATGAGCCGGAA
>JASCXY010000234.1 GCA_030012235.1 Balneolaceae bacterium ANBcel3
CCAAGAATTTTTGATATCCACAGAACGACAATTACGCCGAGAAGCGAGGATATTTGTCCAATGGTATTGTAGGCAGAGGCCAGGGCCGTAAAATCATACGTACCTTCTCCGAAGAAGGGCAGGGTGATCGCCTGGTGCCCGATGATATATTTGAAATAGTGGACGGTAACACTCGATCGTACAGCAACAAAGAGAATAAAGGTAATGGTGACGGCAAGAAGGATCAGCCAGGGAGCGTTGGTCACTAACTCTTTGATATCATTGCGGACAGAAGTTTTTTGGGTTTTTGGTGGCTGAACTCTTTCTTTTGTTCCCAGGAAGGCAATCAGAAAAAAGAGTACGGCAAATACACCAACGATCATAAAGAAACGGGACCAGCCTTTGGCTTCGTTTACAACATACATGTCAAAGGTGATTCTTTGGCCATCAACGTCCATAAAATAATCGGAGAGGGGAATGGTATATGTTCCAAAGCCTGCAGCAATTTCGAAGCCGGCATCGGGGCGGGTAACCATCGGTGCATTTCCTCCTGCAGGATCCCGTACAATATAGCGGATCGTATGCTCTGCCCGGCCTCCGCGTCCGTCCATGGCAATAACAGAGATTTCAGCAATACCATCTCCCAGTTCAGCAATTTCCATCATGGAGTTGGTGATGATGGGTTCCAGCAACTCCATATTACTGGAGAATGCCAGAAATTCGAGCGTATCTCCGTCAGGATCTTCAAAGAGTTCTTGTAAGTCGACGGTTTTCACAAGAAAACCGGAATCCAGGAAACGTACATCTGTGGAATCTGTAAGGACAGGAGCCTGGTTTCCGGGTTCCATGACATCAACAGCAAATTCAAGAGCCTGT
This sequence comes from Balneolaceae bacterium ANBcel3, assembly GCA_030012235.1. GTDB lineage: Bacteria > Bacteroidota > Rhodothermia > Balneolales > Natronogracilivirgulaceae > JASCXY01. The sequence goes on from JASCXY010000234.1 coordinate 856, forward strand.
TCTCCCCAGCGGTCATCGACCGCATATAAACGGATAAACGCAGTTCCTGAACCATTTGCCGAACCCTCAGAAAGGACTAACACATCATTTTCTATGGATGTCTGAACAAGACCGGCGTCAGAACTGGATGCGCGGAAAGAAAAGTCATCGTGTGCAGAGCCGCTGAAAACCCCATCTAGTGCTACAGAATAACTGCCAAAACCCTGATTCAGAGTTATATCCGGGACAGGGTTAACCGGTTCAATGATGTTTTTTTCTGCATGGGCCGTTGTAAAGCGGAGTTCGTGCCGGCGTTGATGGCCCTCTTCATCGAAGGCGGTAATAATAAATGTGGAGGCGCCGGTTTTTCCCTCTTGCACCACGATGGTATCGTTCTGAAGCTGAGCAGAGACGATAGAATCATCGTCTTTTCCGAGCCACTTGGTGCTTGGGAGCAGCGTTGCAGAAATAATGATACCAGCGGCAAACGCAAAAATGAATTTAAAAGAAGAAACGGTGGTGCGGTCTTCTGAGTTTGGAGAAATTACTCCCATGAGTGCTGTATAGGGAATGTTAATCGCCGTATACATGACCATCACAAAAATAAAGGTCGCATAGGCCCAAATTAGTTTTCCGGTATAACCCAGATCAGGTGTCGTAAAAACAAGGACTCCGGAAATCGCAAAAGGAACACAGAGCCAAAGCAAATAAGGGCGAAATTTACCCCAACGGGTGTTGGTTCTGTCGGCAATCATTCCCATTACCGGGTCATTGATGCCGTCAAAGAGGCGGGTGACGAGGAACATGGTTGCGGCAACAGCGGCCGGAATAATGAACACGTCTGTGTAAAAGTATGTAAAATATAGCATAAAGGTCTGCCAGTACAAGACCGAGGCTAAATCTCCAAACCCGTACGATACCTTTTCCTTAAAGGATAATTTAGTTGCTGGTGAACTCATGGTAGATTCCTTTTAATAGAGGTGATGTATAAATAAATACCCAATAACAAAAATAAATAAGACATGCCCTGTAAGTAAAAATAAAACGATGGCGCATCCCTGTCCGATGAAAAGAAACAAAGAATAAAATGTAAAATCCACTTTGATTTTACACTTTATAGAGGCTTTTATTTTTCGGAAACTGGAGCTAGTAGAAAAGAGCTCAATAAATAAGCGTGAATAATAAGCTCCTTGTGGTTTTCCTGTATTCTGGGTGTTAAACAGAAGATTACACATTCTTTCAAGCAAAGCCGGCTTTTTACAATTCTGAAATTCATAATAGCGCTTTCCTGTATCATATTGATTCATTTGGCGCGGAAAGGTATATTTGCAACATATCGGGGGACAGGCCATTACAGGGTCATATTTCGATGTAACCTTTTGCGAATGTGTTACACTCACGCATATCGCTCAAAACCGATAATATTTATTACAATACAGGGATACCAATGAAGAAATTTGTACTACTTTTGCTCTTATTATGTATATCGCTGCCTGGTAGTGTAGTGGGGCAACGCCTGACAGAGTCCATCCATCTGAATCAGATCGGATTTTACCCGGGATCACCCAAACAGGCGGTGGTGACCGAAGGAGAACCGGATGTCTTTTATATTCTGACTCCGGATTTTATGGATACACTCTATACAGGAAATCTGAGTCCTATTATGGAGGCTCCCAATGCGGGGCAACGGGTTCGGATAGCCGACTTTTCTGATTTTGATGAACCGGGAACGTACATTCTCTGGCTTACGAAGCTCGGCTATTCCTATCAGTTTACCATTTCTCCCAATGTTTATGAAGCTGCGGCCAAAGCTTCACTGAAAAGTTACTATCATCAGCGTCTTTCTATTCCTATTTCCTACGAATACGGTGGTATTTGGGCGCGGCCTGAAGGACATCCGGATACTATCGTTTATGTACATCCGTCGGCGGCAACCGAACATCGTCCGGCCGGAACCATTATTTCTGCACCCAAAGGGTGGTATGATGCCGGTGATTATAACAAGTATGCAGTGAATTCCGGAATCACGATGGGAACCATGTTCTCGTTGTATGAAGATTTTCCCGAATATGTTCGTTCTTTTGATGTAGATATTCCGGAAACCGGAAATGGTATTCCTGATCTTTTGGATGAGCTTCTTTGGAACCTGCGCTGGTTTTTAAATATGCAGGATCCGTACGATGGCGGGGTGTATCATAAATTAACCAACGCCAACTTTGACGGACGTATTATGCCGGCTGAAGCAAGAAACAAACGGTATGTTATTCAGAAGAGCGTTACAGGTACATTGAATTTCGCAGCTGTCATGGCTCAGGCATCCAGAATTTTTGCTGATTATGAGGAGTTATTGCCCGGGCTGGCTGACTCCTGCTTGTCTGCTGCGAAATATGCCTGGGAATGGGCACAGGCGAATCCGGACAAACTGTACAACCAGCATGCCATGAACCAGCAATACGACCCCGATATTCTTACCGGAGCTTATGGTGACGGTGATGCATCGGATGAGTTTTTCTGGGCAGCGACAGAGCTTTTCGCAACGACCGGTGATGCTTCGTATCTGGAAGGAGTAGAGGCCTTTCCAGAAGGACTCCGAACAGCAACCATACCTACATGGAACAGCGTTCAGACACTGGGATATTATACCCTTGCCCGGTTCAGGGATGAATTGCCACGGAGTGCATCCCGTGAAGTAGAGCATGCCCAGGCCATGATCATCGGATTAGCTGACAGTTTGTTGGCGGCACAGAAAGAGTCTGGTTACAGAACCGTTATGGATGGAGTAGGCCTCTATAACTGGGGAAGCTCCTCGAATGCGGCAAACCAGGGCATTGCCCTGATCAATGCTTACCTTTT
>JASCXY010000235.1 GCA_030012235.1 Balneolaceae bacterium ANBcel3
ATTTCGTTATTTCCAGACTGAATCGGAATATGGATGTAATTACACACGTTATGCTGCTCTTTCATAACATGCAGAAACTCGTCCGGGAAATCTTTTGGATGCGAAGTAGAGAACCGAATACGCATCTCCGGATTAATACGGCTGCATTCGTACATCAGGTCGGCAAAATGTTTTCCCTGATAGCGGTATGAATTAACATTTTGTCCGAGCAAAGTAACTTCTTTATATCCCTCATCCGATAACAGACGGATCTCATCCAGTACACTGTCCACCGGCCGGCTTCGCTCCCGTCCGCGGGTAAAGGGAACCACACAAAAAGAGCACATATTATCACAACCGCGCATCACCGATACAAAAGCAGATACCCCGTTACCGGTAGTTCGGACAGGAGTAATGTCGGCATAGGTCTCTTCGAGGGAGAGAATCACGTTTACGGCTTTTCTTCCGTCGTCGACCTGCTGAATAAGTGACGGAATATCGCGGTAGGCATCCGGCCCAACCACCATATCGACCAGTTTGTCTTTTTCCAGAAAGCGCTCACGCAGACGCTCGGCCATACATCCGAGGACACCCACTATGACAGACTCTTTTCTGTTTTTTTTGAGTTTCCGGAAATCATTCAGCCGGTTCCACACTTTCTGTTCGGCGTTCTCACGTATGGAGCAGGTATTGATAAAAACAATATCGGCCAGATCGGGGTCATTTACAGGCAACATACCCTTATCCGCCAGAACTGAATTTACAATTTCGCTGTCCGCGAAATTCATCTGGCATCCATAGGTTTCAATATAAAACGTCCTGTTATCCAATGATATCCGGAGTTAAATGTGGAAAAAGAAAAAGCTAAGTTCTTAAAATATGGAACTTATGAAAAAGATGCTATGTGGAGTAACTCTTATTGGAAGAAGAGTCAGATTTTAAAAACCGAATAAAAGAAACGTACTTGCAACAAGTTTCTTATTCCGGCCACGTATCAGGGTTTTTTCTCCACTCGTTCAGAAGGCTTACATCTTCTTCACGGATATAGTCCATCTCCAGAGCGACATCTACGAGAGTCTGATAATCTGTTAGCGTATAATAAGGGACTCCGAGAGCGGCAATTTTTTCGTTGGAAACGTCAAATCCATAGGTGAAAATGGTGAGAAGCGCCTGGACCTCAGCACCAATAAACTGAAGGGCTTCGAGTACAGATATGGCGGAAGTCCCGGTGGAAATAAGGTCTTCGATAACGACTGTTTTTTCGCCTTTTTTTACTCCGCCTTCGATCTGGTTTCCCATTCCATATGCTTTTGCCTTTGCCCGAACATAGGCCATCGGTTTATTTAACTTATCAGAAACCCAGGCTGCATGAGGAATGCCGGCAGTAGCTGTGCCGGTTATCACCGCTGCATCCGAATACTTTTCTTCGATAATTTCAACAAACTTACCGGCAATTCGTTTCCGGAGATCCGGATGCAAAATAGTTAACCGGTTATCACAGTAAATGGGGGAATTCCAACCTGATGACCAAATAAACGGGCTTTTTGGCCTGAGTAAAACGGCGTTAATCTCAAGGAGTTTTCCGGCCAGCTCTCTGGCAAATGCTTTGTCAATAATCATAATAATATATTTCAGCGTTCTGACCTGAATATCAAGGTTGTTTTCGATAATTCTATCAGATTCAGGATATCATCCTAAAATACGAAAATTACAAATAATAAGCACAACTGAGCATATACGCCTGCAATAATATCATCCAGCAAAACGCCCCAGCCTTTTTCAATATTCTGGATAGCGCCAATTCCCAGTGGTTTGAGAATGTCAAAAAAACGGAAAAGGAGAAAACCAGCCAGGAAAATGAGGACATTGTATTCCCAGGAATCATAAATGGGGATGAACATAAATACGACCGATTGGCCGGCGAACTCATCGGAAATGCACTCAGAAGGGTCTTTTTCAAAACTCTTTTCCATTACAGGAGCCGTAATCAGGGTGATCGCAGAAAAGAGTAGAACCAAAAGCAGGGGGCCAAAAAGCGGGTGAATGAAAACCGAGGCTAAATAGATCAGCGGCAGTGCGGCAAAGCTGCCCCAGGTTCCCGGAGCCCCGGGGAGATAGCCAATATAAAACACACTTCCCCAAAGACTAGCCTGTTTGTCGGATATCTTAATCACCGGAAAACAACCTCCTGTTGTAATAGATGTATTCCAGGCCGGTGTAGACGGTTACCAGCATAACGATAATAAATCCCCAGCCGGGCAAACCGGAGTCAAAAAGGGCCTGTGAAACTTCACCTGCAATGCCATTGGCATGAACAAGTACACCAAAAGCCAGAATGACATACAAGAAAATCAGTTGAACCAGAGTCTTTACTTTGGCAGAATACCGGGTTTCCATGGTAATATTTCGTCGATCGGCCCATATACGAAGGCCGGTAACAAAAAAATCACGAAAAACGATGACGAAGAGGATCCACCAGGGGAACTGCTGAGGATCTAATAATGGCAGACAGAAAAATCCCGCAAAGGTTAAAAATTTATCCGCCAGCGGATCCAGAAAAATGCCGGATTTAGATTGCACGTTATAGCGTCGCGCATAGTATCCGTCCAGGTAATCCGTAATTGCAGCAACGATAAATATGGCCAGCGCAACACTGGTCCACAGAAAGGTTTGTTGAAGATACAAAAGCACAAACAAGGGCGCTAAAAGTATCCGGGAAGCACTTAAAATATTTGGAACCCTTTTTTTCACCTGCCCAAAATATGGTTTTCTATAGTTGTTAAGAAGATAGATTATTCTGGAAGAATTGCCCGTTTAAAACATGGATATAATACAGGATATTCAGCGATTATGCTTGACTTTCTTTTCTGTTTTTTGAGATCGTTTCTTTTTTAATATGATGAAGACCTGTCTTATCTTGTTCAGCAGGCCATTACTTTACCTTTTATACTTATGAAACGTACGCATACTGCTTGCCTGATAACTATTGGAAACGAATTGTTGAACGGTGATATCGTAAACACCAATGCCGCATGGCTTGGGAATTTTTTGCGTACTGCCGGTATACCATGTAAAAAGATGGTGGTAATACCGGATGATCAGGATGAGATATTACATGCTATTCAACAAGCGGTCTCCACCTATGACCTTGTTGTTATTTCCGGTGGCCTTGGACCAACCAAGGACGATGTAACCAAAGAGGTGCTGGCAGAATATTTTGATGATCATCTCATAAGGAATAAAGAGGTGGAGCAGCATGTGGTCGATTTTTTCCGAAAAAGAGGAAGAAACATGGCTGAAGAGAACTATTTTCAGGCCGATGTACCCTCCAGATCCAAGGTTCTTTTTAACAAACTGGGCACGGCTCCGGGCCTCCTGTTTGATTTGCCGGATAAACTGGTTGTAGCGCTTCCTGGTGTACCCTATGAGTTGAAGTACCTTTGCTCGGCTTTTTTACTCTCTGAAATAGAGAAGAAGTGGGATCAGCAGGAACGCAATGTGCGCAGGCACTGGTTTAGAATTACCGGAATCGGAGAAAGTGATTTGTCTGCCCGTCTGATGCCTCATATTGAGCCTGAAATACAGCCGGATATGCATCTTGCGTTTCTTCCGCATCCGGGTGGAGTGGATGTATGTTTAACACAGGTGAATGGCGAAAGTGAACAATCGTTTACTTCAGTGGTTCACTCTAT
>JASCXY010000236.1 GCA_030012235.1 Balneolaceae bacterium ANBcel3
TGCGGTTTATGATGAACAGCCCGATCGAAGACAGACGAGCTGCTATGATCCCCTTTGTGCAGTTTGGAATTGACAAGGTGCACATGATGAAGCTGGGAAATACCTGGCCCCCGGGGGGTGGTCATCAGCCGGGACATTTACTGGTTCTGGCGTTTACGGCCGTTATGCTGGATATGGAAGACACAAAACAAACCCTCAGAGAGGCAACGTTTTTTCATGGAAGTACCAATTTTGTGACAAATGTGACAGGCGAGCTGACACTCTGGGGGGTGAATAACGCCTGGGCCACAGAAGAAAGCTACTGGAATTACATCATGACCGACAGCGGTAACCGGTCCAATAAGGACCCATATGGATATATCGATGGCGGAAGGGCGCCGGATGGTTCCTATCAGCTGATCACGGCCCAGTCTCATAAGGGAGAAATTCTGGCAACCCATCTGATGCCGGAATTGAAGAATGCATGGAACATGGAAGAGTGGAATAGGATTCAAAATTATGTAGACCGCTGGGTACTGCATGGACTGTGGACCCTTCCGGATCCCTATGCTCCATATAATGGCCATATGGAGTCCTATGGAGTTGATTTCGGGCCGGATCCGGCCCATCCCGGAGAGGGTATCAGAGGCCGTGGACGTTATCCGGAAGCCCATGGCACATTCAGAGATCAGGGAAGGGCAAGAAGCCGGTTTGTGGCCGCTTTGTGGGATCGTTACCGGGCAGAGGTTCCGGAAGCACATACTCAGGGGCCATTTGCCGTGGTGATACATCCTCAAGAAGGAAGTACAGTGAGGAACATCCAGGATTTCCAAAGTACCGCCTTTGGTATTCACGGGATCTCCCGGGTTCAGTTTTTCATAGACGGGGATTTGGTGGGAACCGCTTCTTCTCCGGTTTTAGATGAAGATCCGTCCCGTTTCGGATATAGCTTTTCTTCAAGGGATTATGCCGATGGAGTGTATACGCTATCGGTAGTTGCGACAGACAGAAAAGGAAACCGGTTCGATTCTGCACCCGTAGAGGTAGAATTTAAAAACAGATAGCTTACAACAACGCGTCCATCGCCTGGCGAACATCTTCTATGAGGTCGTCGATGTGTTCCAGTCCAACGGAGATGCGGATCAGGCCGGGAGTGATTCCAACCGAAAGCCGATCTTCTTCGGTCAGTTTTGAGTGAGTCGTTGAGGCCGGATGTGTTACGATCGAACGGGTATCACCGAGATTGGATGAAAGGGAAATCATCTGAAGCCGGTCAATGAAGGCCCGGGCGGCGTTCATGCCTTCCGGCAGGTTAAATACAAGCACTCCTCCGCCTTGCTTCATCTGTTTTTTTGCCAGCTCGTGCTGTGGATGCGACTCCAAAAACGGATATTTAACCCATTCGACCGGAGGAAGGGTTTCAATAAAGCGTGCCAGATCCAAGGCATTACGACAATGCCTGTCCATGCGCACCGAAAGGGTTTCCAGGCTTTTTGAGAGAATCCATGCATTAAACGGAGAGATCGCGGGGCCAGTGTGACGAGCAAAAAAGCGCAGTTCTTCGATGAGTTCCTGTCGGCCGGTAATCAGGCCGCCCAGTGTGCGTCCTTGTCCGTCGATAAACTTGGTTGCCGAATGAACGACCAGATCGGCTCCGTATTCCGCCGGAGTCTGCAGATAAGGAGTTGCAAAGCAGTTGTCCACGTTGAAGATCAGCCCGTTTTCCTTGCAAAGCTTCCCTGCAAACTCAAGATCAATGAGATCCAGGCCCGGATTGGAAGGAGTTTCCATAAAAAACATCTTCGTTTCTTTTCTGATCGAAGCTTTCCAGCTCTCAGGGTCCAGGACGTCAACATACGTAACGTCAATATTCCACCGGGGGAGCAATTCGGTTAGAATCTGATGGGTCGATCCGAAAATGGATCGGCCGGCCAACAGATGGTCGCCGCTTTTTAAAAGTCCGGCCAGGCTGGTGAATACAGCAGCCATTCCGGAAGCCGTTGCAATACCATCGTCCACCATCTCCAGCAGACATATTTTTTTTATCAACTCATCGGCATTCGGATTACTGTAGCGGCTGTATACATTTCCTTCGGCTTCTCCGGCAAAGAGATCGTGTCCATGCTCAGCGGAGTCAAAGACAAAACTGGACGTCAGGTAGAGCGGAACAGAGTGCTCTCTGTGCGGACTTCGGTCAGCCTGGGTGCGAATAGCAAGAGTCTCAAAATGTTTCTTCATGGCGGTTTAAATTCAGGAGAAGGATCAAAAAGAATCCGGCGGGGAAGAACGAACGGTTATACCACAATGTCTGGCCGGCTCAGATTCCCGGTACATCATCAGGATTTATTCAGACAGGGTTAGTTCCCAGGTTATTTCAGCTGTTTTTTCAAGGATACGGGCAACAGAGCAGTAGGTGTCCATGGAAAGTTGAATAGCTCTTTCCGCCTTGCTTTTATCAATGGAGCCGCGAAGCTTAAAATGAAGATGTATACTGGTAAATAAAGCCGGGGTTTTTCCTTCTTCTCGCGTGGCCTGGATATCAATGGAGAAATCATCCACCTGCTGGCGCTGTTTTTTCATGATATCCAGCACATCCATGGAACTGCACCCTGCAAGGCTCATCACCAGTACCTCCATAGGCCGCGGGGCTTTGTCGGATCCTCCGATTTTTGGGGCTCCGTCCATCTTAATGGTCCTTCCCGATTCGTTGGTCGCTTCCAGGTGAAAGGCGTCGTCAATTCGTTTAACTTGGATATTCATAGCGGTCTGTTTTGCTCGGTTTGTACATCATCACACCGGACGCTGGTACGGTGTAATGGGAAAATTAATAAAAACTTAGCCGGAGTTTTGGGAAGATACTAATATTCGAAATGCGATGTTTATTTGCAATTGCATATTATTATGGTAATCTTTCAGAGTCTGTAGAGGCGAACAGCAGTTTGAATGCATTTTGCTTAATTCCAAACAGGCAAGCCTCATTTTTTAAGCGTTGATCTTTATTGTGTTGATCTTCAAACTCCGGGATAACTGCTGTTCCATGTGCTTGTATGACTCTGTCCGGTCTCTGATCATACGCTGAATGATAATTTTGACGAATGAATCCTGTTGATTTAACGGTCTTTATTGTCTATTTCATCATTATTGTTGGTATTGGTGCCTATTTTTACGTTAAAAACAAGGGCAAGGAAGAGTACTATATTGGTGGAAGGAAAATGGGGTATACCCATGTCGGCCTGTCGGTAGTGGCAACCGACGTTGGTGGCGGTTTTTCTATCGGACTTGGCGGACTGGGCTTTGTCATGGGAATCTCCGGCTCCTGGATGCTGTTTACCGGGCTGATTGGAGCGTGGCTAGCAGCCGTTTTTCTGATCCCGAGGGTAAAAAACCTTTCCACGGAAAAAGGCTTTTTCACCATGCCCGATGTCTTTAGCCACTTTTTTAATCCACAGGTGGCTTTTCTGGCAGGAATCGTTTCAGCCATTGGGTACATCGGATTCAGCAGTTCCCAGATGCTGGCGGGTGCCCGGCTTGCTTCCGCCTCCTTTGACGGGCTGGAACTTCAGACGGCATTGTATCTGATGGCGGCCATTATCGTCGTATACACCGTAATGGGGGGGATCAAGGCGGTGATTTATACAGATACGTTTCAGTGGATTTTATTACTGGGCGGATTGATTTTCATCGG
>JASCXY010000237.1 GCA_030012235.1 Balneolaceae bacterium ANBcel3
ATACACTTATGAAGCTGGTGACTGGTACAGTTGGGCATCGTATGATCCATGATACTGTGGGTATCGGATAGTTGATCTCCGTTTACCATGACCAGGCCATCGAGCGTTGCATGCGTATTTTCATCGGTTAATTTGGCCATAACGTCGCTTCTGGACACATGTGCACCCAACTGAATTGCATACGATTTGTAGTTGCTGTCTCTGCTGATATCCGCAGCCAGGCGTGATATATGCCACGCATTCCGGCTTTCCCGCTGCAACTTAACGTGCGTCATGTGCGAGTTTTCTGCCAGTTTGATCTCCGACACAGGTACCGAGAAATAGACATTGTCTGCAAGCCCGACGTGATCTTCCACGACAGTCATTTCAGAAGATTTACCCCCGATAATCAAACACCTTGGAGCCATGAAATACGGCCTGGAGGCATCTGTATTCAGAAAAAGGAGCTGAATCGGTTCTTCTACTCGTACCGATGACGGCACATAGATGAAGGCTCCGTCTTCAAAAACGGCGGTATTCAGAGACACAAAGGGATCATCTTCCCAAACAGCATGTGATCCAAGCTCTTTCCTTGCCTCCGGATAATCACCGGAAAGAATCGCAGACAAGTTGTCAACAATTACTCCCTCCGGGAGACGATCCGTTTTGGAAAGCTCCTGACTGAATTTGCCATTGATAAACGTCAGATGATGATGCTCTGCTTCCGGGTAAATATACTCCTGTGCGGTTACCGGCACTTCTGAAACAGGCATATCTTGAGCCGGAAGAAATTCTTCGTTTGCCAACGGCTTCAGACTGAGATATTTCCACTCTTCATGCCGGGTTGTCGGAAGTTCACGCCCCGTCAGTTCTTTGACTGCCCGGGCTTTCAATGCGGAAACATCCGGATGCAACCGGTTCGTTTGATCCGGATATCGGTTTACAAGATCACTTAAAAAAAGTTTATTCCGGGTTTCTAAACTCATTGTGCAGCTTCTCCATTCACTTCGGTGTTCGCAGTTATCCATTCATAGCCGTGCTCCTCAAGCTCCAGAGCAAGTTCTTTGCCTCCGGATTTATGAATCCGCCCATTCACAAGCACATGCACATAATCCGGCGTGATGTAGTTCAGGATTCGCTGATAGTGAGTGACCAGTAACACTGCATTTTTGCCTGAAGACAACGTATTGATTCCCTGGGATACAATACGAAGTGCATCAATATCCAGTCCGGAGTCGGTTTCATCCAACAGTGCCAGTTTTGGATTAAGCACGGCCATTTGAAGGATTTCATTTCTTTTTTTCTCGCCACCGGAAAAACCGGCGTTTACATTCCGCTCCAGAAACTTTGGATCCATTTCCACCAGTTTCAGTTTTTCGGCAATGTAATCTTCAAACTCCAGGGGATCCAGGGGATCGAGGCCCTGCTCTTTACGAACTTCGTTGTACGACTCACGCATCAGCATGGAATTACTCACTCCCGGGATTTCCACAGGATACTGAAAGGCCATAAAAACCCCTTTGCGAGCGCGCTCATCAGGTTCCATCTCCACAAGGTTTTCACCCTCGTAGATAATTTCCCCTTTGGTCACTTCATATGACGGATGGCCGGCGATAATTTTTGCAAGCGTACTTTTTCCGCTGCCATTCGGGCCCATGATGGCGTGAACTTCGCCCGCCTTGATTTCAAGATCTATACCTTTGAGAATTTCTTGTCCTTCCACTTCTGCGTGGAGATTTTTTATCGTAATCATGAACTTCTTTTTAACGTTTGAGTATGTTTAAATTTCAAAAACCATTTTTGGACGGTGCTTATCCAACACTTCCTTCCAGCTTAATTCCGAGAAGTTTTATAGCCTCAACAGCAAATTCCATTGGAAGCTCTTTAAACACTTCTTTACAAAATCCGTTGATAATCAGAGAAACCGCGTCCTCTTCATCCAATCCACGCTGCTGGAGATAAAAGATCTGGTCTTCTCCAATTTTGGACGTGGTGGCTTCGTGCTCCACACTCGAGGTATTGTTTTTCGCTTCGAGATACGGAAACGTGTGCGCTCCGCAGCGATCACCGATAAGCATGGAATCACAGACCGAGTAATTCCTGGAATTCGTAGCTTTTGGACCGATCTTTACGAGTCCTCTGTAGCTGTTTTGAGAATTTCCGGCCGAAATACCCTTGGAAATGATGGTACTGTTGGTGTTTTTCCCCAGGTGAATCATTTTGGTACCGGTATCCGCTTCCATTTTATCATTGGTGACAGCTACCGAGTAGAATTCTCCCACGGAATGATCCCCTTTCATGATCACACTTGGATACTTCCAGGTGATGGCAGAACCAGTTTCAACTTGTGTCCAGGAAATTTTGGAGTGATCTCCTTTGCACAATCCTCTTTTTGTTACAAAATTATAAATTCCACCCACTCCATTTTCATCGCCGGAGTACCAGTTTTGTACGGTAGAATATTTGATCTGAGCACGGTCCAGAGCCACAAGCTCAACCACTGCGGCATGCAGCTGGTTTTTACTGAACATCGGAGCGGTACACCCTTCAAGATAACTTACATAGCTATCTTCTTCTGCCACAATAAGAGTTCGTTCAAACTGACCGGATTCTTCATTGTTGATCCTGAAGTAGGTGGAAAGCTCCATCGGGCTGACCACTCCTTTGGGCACATAGCAGAAGGAACCATCGGAAAAAACGGCTGAATTCATGGCCGCAAAATAGTTATCGTTGTAGGGAACCACGGAGCCCATGTATTTCTGAATCAGTTCCGGATAGTTTTTTATAGCTTCCGAAATAGAGCAAAAAACAACCCCGGCTTCCGCAAGCTTTTCTTTGAACGTTGTTGCTACTGAAACACTGTCAAAAACCGCATCTACGGCAACTCCGGCAAGCATTTTTTGTTCCGAAAGAGGGATTCCCAGTTTTTCATACGTTTCCAGAATTTCAGGGTCTACCTCATCAAGGCTGTCCAGTTTAGGCTTCTTCTTTGGCGCTGAGTAAAACTGTATATCATCATAGTTTATTTTCGGATAACGAATATTCGCCCAGAGGGGGTCTTTCATCTTTTTCCAATGATGGAATGCCTTCAGCCGAAACTCGCGGACAAAAGACGGCTCATCCTTTATATCCGAAATCATATGAACGATCTTTTCATTTAGGCCTTTTGGGAAATAATCGTACTCTACATTGGTTTTAAAGCCATATTTGTAGGGTTGCTTAACGAGATTCTCTATTGTTTGGGTATCACTCATAGTGCCAAATCATGATAAAATTAACGATTTAAAAAAATGCTGTTCGGTAACATCCACATGCATCAGGGTCCATTCCCTGCTAACAGTACACTGTTGTAACCACACCGACCGCCCCGGAAGTTCCTTATTTTGACAGAATCTAAATTTAAGGTTTTTTTTTTACCTATCCGAATTAAAAGGGTGCTCCCACAACCTCCCTTCCAGGGCAGAGTTAGCTAATTTTTCACTCCTGGAATACCCTTCAGATTTTTTTATGTTGCCATCAGAGCCGTGACGCAACTTGTATTTACGATATCCTCCCAGTTACAGCCTCTGGAGAGATCGTTCATTGGCTTTGCCAGCCCCTGGATAATGGGCCCGGTAGCAAGCGCTCCGGCAAGGCGTTCGGTAATTTTATAGGCGACATTTCCGGCATCCAG
>JASCXY010000238.1 GCA_030012235.1 Balneolaceae bacterium ANBcel3
TAAATCACTTCATAAGGATGCGGTATAACAGAGAGAATACTTTTTTTGGTCGAAGTAAGTAAACCACCAATGCACATCAAGTCCTTATTGTACACTCCATAACAAGCGTTACATGCTGTCCGGTGAAAGTTTGAGAAGTATTTGCTACATTGGTTAACCCGGCAGCATAAACACAAAGCCGATTGTATGGTAAAAGAGATTATTGAAAGGCTTCATAACCGCATGTTACTTAAAAAACTTGCATAAGCTATACGTATCAAGACCAAAAATGAAAGATTGAGACCTTTTTGTGACCGGCAGGCCGGAATGTAAGTATGGGTACTTTGGCAGGAAGCCGGATCTGAAGTTTTTCTGTATCACCTTATTTTCAAAACGTAAATCTTCTATGTACGGTGGACTGGTAAGTAAAGATCATATTGCAGGTTGGATACCGGTGTACAGATCAGCCGGTTTCGGCGAACGGCGATGTAACCCCAAGGTATAAAAAACAAAAGCCCTGCTATCGATCAAAATAACAGGGCTAAAGAGAGATTAAAAAGTACCAGAGGTGGGACTCGAACCCACACGGCCGAGGCCACACGAGTTTGAGTCGTGCGCGTCTACCAGTTCCGCCACTCTGGCGTGGAAATCAAGGTACAAAAAAAAATAAAAAAAAACAGTCCGATTCTTATACAGAATGAAAGGTATAGAACAGGTAAATAAAAGAGGAGGACTGTACCCACAGAAATCCGTATCTTATCTTTTTGTATACTCGGAATTAAAGATCATATATGAACTAAAAAGCGTTAACGGACGTTTTTAAAGGCTAATGATGATGCTATATATATGATCATTCACATCAAAAAAACGCCGGTTTAATGGCGCAATACTAACCGGATTCAGCCTTAAGGCTCTTATCGTTTACATAACAGCTGCTGAAGGAATCATCAACAGGATCATTTTTTATTAGTTACCTGCTATTTTATTTTCATTTACTTATACACTAACGTAAAAAAACAGAATTCGTGAGCGAGCATAAGAACAACCAGCAACCCAAAGATCAGAAGCAAAAGCCAAACCAGGAGGCTTTTCCGCCCCGGCCATCACCCGGTCCCTCCAGGATTATGGTTTTTTACTTTCTCATTGCAACCATATTGGGTATATGGATCATTTATTCTTACTACGGTGGACAATTCACACCGGAACAGATTCAATACAGTACCTTTCGGAAAGAGCTAAGAGATAATAATGTCAAGGAGGTTACCGTTCAGGGTTCAAAAATTGAAGGTAAGCTTCGGGAAGCGTCAAAACGGCCTTCCGCATCGGGTGATACACTGGTTTTTACAGAGTTCCACACCTACCTACCATCTTTTGGTGACGATGATTTACTTACCCTGCTTGAGGAGGCAAGTGTAGATGTAACGACAATACCGGAAAGAGATAACAGCTGGCTCTATTTTGTATTCATGACCCTGCCATTTCTGCTTATTCTGATTATTGCCATTACCTGGTACCGCAGAATGAATTCACAGGGCCAGGGTATGTTCTCAATAGGAAAAAGTCAGGCAAAATTGCATAAACCAGGAGAAGGAAAAAGGACAACGTTTGATGATGTAGCCGGAGGGGATGAAGCCAAACGAGAACTTCAGGAAGTGGTTTCCTTTTTAAAAGACCCAACCAAGTATGAGAAACTGGGAGTCAAAGTGCCCAAAGGGGTACTGCTATACGGACCCCCGGGAACAGGAAAAACTCTTATGGCTCGTGCTGTTGCCGGTGAAGCCGATGTTCCGTTTTATAGCATTACAGGATCTGACTTCATGGAAATGCTGGTCGGAGTAGGTGCAAAACGAGTGCGTGAAATGTTTAAAAACGCCAAAGAGGCGGCCCCGGCCATCATTTTTATTGATGAGTTGGACTCCATTGGACGAAGACGTGGTGCCGGTCTGGGTGGTGGACATGATGAAAGAGAGCAAACGTTGAATCAGCTACTTTCTGAAATGGACGGTTTTGAAACCAATGACAATGTAATTGTTATTGCAGCAACGAACCGCCCGGATATTCTGGATAAAGCGTTGCTTAGGCCAGGAAGATTTAACAGACGAGTTGAAGTCGGACTGCCCTCACAGGAAGACCGGGTAAAAATCTTGAATATTCATGCACGAAATAAACCACTGGCAGACGATGTGGACATGGAGAGTGTCTCACGGGGTACGCCCGGATTCAGTGGAGCTGACCTGGAGAATTTGCTGAATGAAGCAGCTATGCTAACAGCGAGGGAAGACCGTAACAAGGTGACTCAGCGTGACATTGATATGGCCCGGGACAAAATAATTATGGGACTGGAACGGCGTGGAGTCGTACTTGATGAAGAGGAGCGAAGGCTGTTGGCCTACCACGAAGCAGGCCATGCCATTGTGGCTGCGGCACTGGACAACACGGATCCGGTACACAAGGTAACCATCATCCCACGGGGACAAGCAATGGGGGTAACCCAGCAAGTGCCCGAACGGGATCAGTATCTCTACAGAAAGGAGCATTTACTGGATAGGCTCGCAGTAATTATGGGAGGCCGGGCTGCGGAACGGATTATCTTTGATACGGCAACAAGCGGTGCCGAAAACGATTTAAAGCAGGTAACCAAGCTAGCCCGAAAAATGGTTCTGGACTGGGGTATGAGTGATTTTTTCCGATATACAGCTCTTGGAGGTCAACGTGAAGAGGTATTTCTCGGTGAGCAAATGGGATCCCAGCGGGAATATAGTGATGAAACGGCCAGAGAAGCGGATAAGGCTGTTAATCAAATCCTGGAAGAGGCGTATAGCCGGGCAGAAATGGTCTTGAAAAAGAATAAAAAGGCGTTTGACCGCCTGGCAGAACTGCTTCTTGAGAAAGAAGAGGTCATGGGTAATGAGGTTCTCGAACTTATTGGTAAAAAGCCAAAAAACCCCACAAAAACGACCGAGGCAGGAAGTATTGGAGGTCAAAACGGATCCAGAAGAGTAAAGAGCCCTCAAAATGAAAACGAGGCACCCGCTTCTGAATCCGACGCTGAAAAAAAAGAGCATGTACAGGATAAGAGCGGTGATCCGTCAGATGAAGGATAATTCATTAAAAAATAGCCGTCAGCAACCAAAGAAGCATTAACAGGAGAAAGAGCAAGGCCATGACCGTTTGACCTTTAGAGGATTCGGGGAACTCATAGCCACAATAAGGACATTCCTCATGGCCGGAGTCCGATTCGAGCGCGCAAGAGGGGCATTCCCGGTTCTTATTTCCGAAAAGGCTCATAGATGTGTTTTCGGTTTATATTATTGCAGATTGATCCAATATATAGATATCGGGCTGAAAATGTACCGAAAAAAAGGAGCACCCAAGCAGTGTCTTGTTGATGAAGCGGGTAGAAATCAATGCGTTTGAAAACCCGGAAGGTACCGGAGAGTATTTTTTTTCTTAAAAAGTGGTTTCTTAGGGCTTTTAATAGCGGGGGTTGTTTTAGATATATCCATGATTCGATCCAGGATATTTTCCGAAGGATCAGGAAAGGATAGCTGGACATATGTGGGATTATTGAGCCATGAATCTACTTTTTTAATCCAGTAGTCGTCTATGTGCGTACAAACAGGGATGCCCATTGCAGATAAAGCTGCA
>JASCXY010000239.1 GCA_030012235.1 Balneolaceae bacterium ANBcel3
TTTTATTCTTGCTCTCTTCAATCGCATTGATTACTTGTACTACGAAAAATGAAAAACTGAAGCTGCCACGCCTGGTAAGTGATCACATGGTGCTTCAGCGGAATACCGATGTTCGAATCTGGGGATGGGCAGCTTCAAATGAGCTGATCCACATTCATTTTAACAATAAAGAATACCAGGCAACAGCCGACAGAAACGGAAACTGGCACGTATTTCTTGATAAAATGGATGCCGGCGGCCCCTATACCATGACGATCTCTGCCTCGGATACAAGTATTATATTAAATGATATATTAGTCGGGGATGTCTGGGTTTGTTCGGGTCAATCTAACATGGAACTTCAGATGAGCTGGGTTGCGCCTCTTTATAAAGAGGTCATCGAAGGTCAGCATCACCCGCATATTCGACAGTTTTTAGTTCCAAAAGTCGTAGATTTTAATACAGAGCAGAAAGATCTGCCGGAAGGAGAATGGGTCCCTGCATCTGTAGAAGCCATAAGGGACTTTTCTGCAGCGGCCTATTTTTTCGCCCGTGATCTGTTTGCGCAAAACGGTGTGCCAATTGGATTGATTAACAGCAGTTATGGAGGTTCACCGGTTGAATCATGGATCAGTGAGCAGAAGATAAAGGACTTTCCGGAATACCATGAAGCCGCACTTAAATACAAAGACACTGCACTCATCGAACGGATAGAGCGAGAAGATCAGGCTCGTATCTCGGAGTGGCATGGCCGGTTAAATGAGAAGGATCGGGTGTATTTGCAGGAACAGGGTGATTTTAGGGTACATGCGTATGATGATTCCGGTTGGAGTGAGTTTTCTGTTCCGGGTTTTTGGGATGAGTCAGAGGTAGGAGAAGAAAAAGGAGCTGTTTGGTTCAGAAAAAATGTAGAATTATCTGAAAAAGACAGTAAAAAACCGGCGGTTCTTGAATTAGGCGCTATTATAGATGCCGACTCGGTCTTTGTCAATGGAGCATTTATCGGAACAACAACCTATCGCTATCCGTTAAGGATCTATGAAATTCCGGAGGGAGTGCTTCGGGAGGGTAAAAATACGATTGCCTTACGGGTTGTAAATGAACGTGACAGAGGGGGTTTTGTTGAAGATAAACCCTATGAGTTACGTCTGCAGTCAAAGACCATAGGATTGCAAGGCCCCTGGAAATATCGGAGAAGTGTTGTTATGGAACCCCTGGATGGGCCGGTATATTTTCGCAATATGCCCGTTGGACTGTATAATGGAATGATTCATCCGCTTACCTATTATCCTGTGAAAGGGGTGATCTGGTACCAGGGTGAATCCAATGCCTGGAGACCTCATGACTACCATGCTCTTTTTACCACCCTAATCAGAGATTGGCGAACAAGGTGGGGTAACGATTCTATGCCCTTTTTCTTTGTGCAGTTACCTGATTTTGGGGTTCCTTCTTCCTATCCGGCAGACGATACCTGGCCCTTTCTTCGCGAAGCTCAATTAAAAACACTAGAGCTGCCATATACCGGAATGGCCGTTACGATTGATATTGGAGAATGGAACGATATCCACCCGCTAAATAAAAAAGATGTAGGAATTCGATTGGCCCATGTGGCAAACAGAGTGGCCTATGGAGAAGAAATCAATGCGGTAACTGGCCCCGTTTTTCAATCGTATCAAAGAGCGGGAACCCGGATGGTATTGTCATTCGATCACGGAGGAAACGGCCTGATTGCAGCGGATGGAAATACGTTGTATGAGTTTATAATCGCCGGGCCGGATAAACAATTTGTACCGGCTCAGGCAGTTATAGATGGAGAAAACGTTGTGGTATGGAGTGATCAGGTATCCGATCCGCAAGCGGTCCGCTATGCCTGGAGGGACAATCCGGAGCAGGCGAATTTGTTTGGTGGTGATGGTTTCCCTGCTTCTCCATTTCGAACCGATTCCTGGGATAAATAGAGTGATTATTTTTTATATATCAGCCGATAATAACGTAATTGAGCCGTATTAGTATTGATCGAATGATATAATCATATACCTATGAAGCAAAACCATGTGCTTTCGAAACAAGAATTGCTATCTGTGATTACCTCTATGGATGCAGCGTTTACAGAGGAGGAACACATAGCTGTTTTTTTGCAAAAAATCAGCACAACACTGCAATTAAAAAACGCCGCTGTGATCAAGGGAACCCGCGGGTATTATGAAATCAAAGAGATTTATCCGGATCGTCCTGAGGAAGCAAAAGAATGGAAAAACCAGTGTCTCAGGCATTTGGAGGACACGGACGGGGCATGTATGTATGAACAAGAAGACAAAACGTGTCTTTTTTTACCGCTGAAAGGCTATGGCTGGTTTGCTGCACATCTCAGTTACAAGATTTCGCCCGGGGATATGACCCTGCTGGATCAGCTGACCGATGTCACGGGGATGCTCTTGAAAAGGGCGCAGGAATTAAGTCGGTTTTTACTTATTGAAAAAGAGCTAAAATCTGCAAAAACGCAGGCAGAGGATGCTTTAAAAGCCAAAGAAGTCTTTATTGCCAAAATGAGTCATGAAATAAGGACTCCCTTAAATGTGATTATCGGCATGATTCGCGAAATGGTTCACGAAGAGGTGAGCCTGAAGCATAAAGAATATATGCAGCACGCAAAAAGTGCGGCCCTGCACCTGTTGTCTATCATGGACAACATATTTGATATGAGAAAAATTGAAGCCGGAGAAATGGAGCTTCAGTTATCGGATTTTTGCATGAAAACCCTGATTAAAAATACCTCGAACATTATTCGGCCGGCGTCCAGAGAAAAAAAACTACAGTTCGATGTTCATATTTCAGGGGAATTTAAAAAAAAGTACACAGGAGATCCTGATCGTATACGTCAAATATTGCTCAATTTATTGGGTAATGCTGTAAAGTTTACCGAAAAGGGATATATCAGACTCGATGTCGAAATCGACTCTGATCAACCGCATTGCAATACCTTAACGTTTAAAGTTAAAGACAGTGGAATTGGAATACATGAATCCTTTCATACAGAGATGTTTGAAAAATTTACTCAAGAGGAGGAGTTGCTGAACCGTCGCTATGAAGGTGCCGGCCTTGGTACTACCATTGCAAAAGAACTCATTGATTTGATGGGTGGAAAGATTTATGTTGTCAGTAAGAAGGGTGAGGGAACAGAAGTTACATTTAAACTCGATTTACCTGTAGCAGATTCATCGACTATAGAAATAAAAGAACCCGTTGACAAATTGCCCAAAGACAAGCCACTACAAAACTGTAGTGTGTTGTTGGTTGAGGACAATGAACTTAACCGGTTTATTGCCAAAAAAAGCCTGAGTCGATTTGGCTGTTTGATCACAGAAGTGGAAAACGGCAAAGAAGCAATAGAAGCATTCAGGCAAAAACGTTTTGATTTGGTGCTGATGGACATTCAGATGCCGGTTATGGATGGAGTGGAAGCAACAAAATACATTCGGAATCAGCTTAATAGCCAGACTCCTATTATCGCTCTGACGGCCAATGCTTTCAAGCATGATATCAATGCGTATCTTAAAGCAGGAATGAATGATTATCTGACCAAGCCCTATGACGAGCGGGTTCTTGAAAAGAAAATGTTGAAAT
>JASCXY010000024.1 GCA_030012235.1 Balneolaceae bacterium ANBcel3
GGACGTGTGCGGACAAGGGAGCGAAGCTCATTGTTACCGAATGCATCGTTACCAACGAAGCGTACATTTCGGATTCTTAATTCATCCGGTTCAGGCTGAAGATTCGCATGGCTTTCTTTTGAAAAATAAGACGTGCTTTTATAGACACCTTCTTTACCGTGTACAGAAATCACCGTACCGAAAATAAAAACGCATACAAATACGGTTCTAAACACGTTTGGTTGGAATGATGCCTTTAAAATCGAGGAACAGGGGTTCCTGTTCACTCAAAAGTGAATGATGGTTGGATGCCTGTAGGTCAAAGGTACGAAAAGTTATACGTCATCGTAATCAAAACCTTCGTCTTCTTCGCCGTGGAAGAAGTCTTCTTTCATGATGTAATCGGGCCAGATTTCTTCAATGCTCTCATAGGGGGTGTCGTCTTCTTCGTCGAGTTCATAAAGATTATCGATCACCTGCTGAGGACAGCCGTTCCTTTCAGCCCATTCTATTAACTCCTCCCTGGTGGCTGGCCAGGGGGCATCCTCAAGTGTTGCAGCAAGTTCAACGGTCCAAATCATAGTATAGTAAACTTAAGTTTTATTCGTTAGTAAGCTTTGAGGTTATAAACTAATAATTATCGTAAATTTCAAGTGCTTAACGATGGCATTTTGAAATAATTTTATCGGGTGTTTAACCCTGATAATAAAGTTTGCTATTTTACGAGTTAATTCAATTTTAAGTAAACAAAAATTTGAGGTTTTTTTATGGGATCATTTGGCGGAATTGAAATGGTAGTCATTGTCCTTATCGTGTTGCTGTTATTCGGTGCAAAAAAGATACCGGAATTGGCACGGGGCATCGGACAAGGGCTGACCGAATTCAGGAAAGCATCCACGGATATCCGGAAAGAGATTGAGAAAGGGTCCGAAGAACCCGTACAATCCAACCGGGAAACAAAGAAAGAAGAAAAAGAAAGCGTATCGGAAGAAAAGAAATCCGAATAACGATCAAGTACCATAAACACGTATTATTATTTTGAACCAGGAAAGTTTTATCCGTATCCGGGCGGAATTAATTGCGGGAAAAAAAACCTTGCCGGACATTGTTTCCGCATACATTTCTCGAATAGAATCGGTTAACAAGGACATTAACGCAGTTACACAACTCCATGGCAAAGAGGCCCTGGAGCAGGCAGAACGTATCCAGAAGAAGCTGGAAAGCGGAACGGCCGGGCCGTTGGCCGGACTGGTAATAGGTATTAAAGAGGTTTTGTGTCAAAAGGGATATCCTGCAACCTGCGGATCCCGCATGCTCGCTGATTATGAAGCGGTATACGATGCCACGGTCATTGAACGGCTTACAGAACAGGATGCGGTTATTATTGGGCGACTGAATATGGATGAGTTCGCAATGGGATCATCCAACGAAAACTCCTACCATGGTGCCGTAAAAAACCCTCACAACCTCTCAAAAGTACCCGGAGGATCAAGCGGAGGGAGTGCTGCTGCCGTGGCATCCGGCATGTGTATGGCTTCGCTTGGAACAGATACGGGCGGATCTATCCGTCAGCCTGCCGCATACTCGGGAGTAGTCGGACTAAAACCGAGCTATGGCCTGGTTTCAAGGTATGGACTGATTGCGTATGCCTCTTCCTTTGATTCCATTGGTCCGCTTACTCACAATGTAGATGACGCTGCCCTTATCCTGAAAACCATCGCGGGACATGATGAGCGGGATGCGACTTCTTCCAGTTTACCGGTTCCGGACTATCCGGAACTCTTAAAAAACCTCGAACCCGGTATAAGGGTGGGTATTCCGGAAGAGTATTTTGAAAATGGACTGGATACGGAAATCCGGGAAAATACCCTCCGGATCGCTGCGGAACTGGAAAAAAACGGAGCGGAACTGATACCCATTACGTTGCCCCATATGAAATATGCTATTGCAACGTATTACATCCTGGCAACCGCGGAAGCATCCAGCAACCTGGCCCGGTTTGATGGTATTCGTTATGGCCACCGTGCGGATATCAAGAAAGTCAGGGTGGATTTAAAAAACGAAGAAAACGAACTCAAGGAGCAGCTTCGTAACCAGCCCGGCGGTGAGGAACAGATAAAAGAGGAAATGGCCCGGATGGACAGTCCGATGATCCGCCTCTATAAGCAAAGCCGTACCGAAGGATTTGGTATGGAGGTTAAACGACGTATTTTATTGGGTACGTATGTATTAAGTGCCGGATATTACGACGCCTATTATGGGAAGGCGCAGCGGATTCGCCGGCTGATTACCGACGATTTTAAAAACGCATTTTCAAAAGTGGATGTCATTTTGTCGCCCACGACACCAACAACGGCTTTTGATCTGGGATCGCAGGTGAATGACCCTCTTCAAATGTACCTGAACGATATCTATACCATTTCAGCCAACCTTTCCGGTATCTGCAGTATCAATGTTCCGGTTGGAAAGCACTCCGCGGATCAGATGCCGTATGGTCTTCAGATTATGGCCGATGCATTTCATGAGCAAAAACTGTTTAATGCCGCTAAACTCGTTGAAAACGTGGTTAACGGCGATTAAGACAGCCACGGGCTTCTGTAAACAAAGGTGGATAGCTAACGCGCCTTCTCTGCTGAAACTGAAACTCGTTTGTGCATGAAAGCGATGCCTGAGTTTCATAGAGTATGCCGGCAGGATCGAGTCCGTAAATCAACCGGAAAATGGATAAAACATATATTAAAATCAGAATCGGGATACCAGCGGAGGAGCAGGATACCTGGGTAAGCGAGCTTATGGAGCTTGGGTGTACCGGTTTTTTGCAGGAAGAGGAATGGGTAGAGGCCTATAAAGAGCTGGAAGGCCAACAAGAAACCTTGCCAACATACTGGGAAAACCTATTGGGAAATGCCTTCAGGGTGGAAGTACAAACCATCGAAGAGGAAAACTGGAATAAAAAATGGGAGGAATCCATTGAACCCAGACAGATCGGTACCTTTTATGTGCATCCAACCTGGAACACCGGAACGGTACCGGAAGGCTGTACGTCACTCGTGATAGATCCCAAAATGGCGTTCGGTACGGGGTATCATGAGACGACCCGATTACTGCTTTCTATACTACCCGACTATATACAGGAGGGCGATGTCGTGCTGGATATGGGGACAGGTACGGGAGTGTTGGCGGTTGCTGCTCTGAAATGCGGTGCGAAGGAGGCCCTTGGTGTTGATATTGATCCATGGAGTTTTGAAAACGCCTCTGAAAATGCCCGGTTAAATAATGTTGAGAAACGTTTTGAAGTACGTATAGGATCCGTGGAAGCGTTGCAGAAAGATGAAATGTTTGATGTAATTCTGGCTAATATAAATCGTAATATTCTACTCGACCTGGGATCGTCTTTGCATCAAAGGCTTAAGCCTGGTGGCTGGTTATTATTATCAGGCCTTCTTCATGAAGACGAAGAGGCTATAAGCTGTCATGAAAGCTATGCCGACTTGAATAAAGTGAAGGTCGTATCGGAAAACGAATGGATTGCTATCGCCAGTAAAAAAGTATAGGCAGGGCCGATGGAACCGGTGTATTAAAATTCGGGAAGTACCGTAAAAGCTTTTAGAATCAAACCGGAAACTTACTATATTTGGAAAATTGACGTGTTAACTTTTTAACTCAGAATACATTCGTGACCACTCAATCCACCGGTACAGACAGCAGCAGGAAAGATTCCGCAATGGTAGAAGCCGCCATTGCCGGAGATCAGAATGCCTACCGCCAGTTGACGGAAAAGTACCGGCGTCCGCTCCATTTCCATATTTTAAAAGTGGTACGAGACAAAGACGTTATTGAGGATCTGGTTCAGGAAGCCTTTCTAAAGGCTTTTGACTCTCTCAAGTCATATAATAAAGAATACGCGTTTTCCACTTGGATCTATCGCATTGCAACCAATCACAGCATCGATTATCTCAGAAAGAGAAAGTTGCATACGATTTCCATTGACGAGCCGGTTCAGGGAAAAGACGGTGACATGAAGATGGAACTCATGGATCAGGATTCTTCTACCGATCGTGAGATTATGGCAAAGCAGCGAAAAAATATGATTCGTTCGGCCATTGAAAGCCTGCCGGAAAAATACCGGATGGTTATACGTATGAGGCACATGGATGAAATGAGCTATGAAGAGATATCCGAAGAGCTCCAACTCCCTTTAGGAACCGTTAAAGCACATATATTCCGGGCGAGAGAACTGCTGAACAAGGCGCTTCGGGATCGCATCGGTGCCTATTAATAAAAAAGCCCGGCTTTGTAAAACAAAACCGGGCTCCATTTTCTATAATGCTGTTAAAAAACAACAATGAGTTGATTAAAGCCTGAAACGGACACCGGCATTCAGAGCCAGCTGATCTAAACCGGAAAGGAAGAAACGAGGTTCGCCGTACAAGATAAGCGATCCAAGATCATATTCTACACCTGCACCGATACCAATTCCCAGTTTGGTGTCAGAGTAAGAAAGAGAAGCGCCACCCCAGCCCATATCATCACTATAACTGACGTCTGCATAGTGTATACCGGCAGATCCAATAGCATAGAGTGTAAGAGCATCGTCTTGGCTGAAGATATAATGCGCATTGAAATTAAACTCCATATACGTTATGTCGATACCGCTAGGTGAGTCAACCAGCCAGTAAATGACATCACCGCCAAGGCGCATGTTTTCATTCAGATCATAGTACCCGTTTGCCTGAAGGCCAATCTCTTCAATATCCAGACCGTACGAAAGGCCACCACCGAGGGTAATTCCCTGTGCATTGGATTGTGGTGCAGAAAAAAGCATGCAAAGTGCAATGAGGGAAAGGACAATGTAACTTTTTGACATCATTAAGTCTCCTGAGTTTTTGTGACTGTTAAAGAACCCGAAAAAAACGTATCAATTTCTATAAATCGACATACATCAGGTGATGGATACCACCGATGCTTCCCATTTAAACTATCCCATTCAGGTAAGTGGGTAACCAACACCCTGTTTTTTTCGAGATTTTTTTTCCAAGTTTACGAAAAGCAAATATATAGGATATGTTGCTTTTCATATAATCGATGATATGCAATAAAAGGAAAAAATGAAAAATATTTTTTCCCACGCCTATATTTGGTTTTCCCTTCCGGATATTTTTTTGCAATTTTACAAAAACTCATAAAAACTCTGGAAATATGGCATTATTTCGAAAGTTCGGGTACTTAGTCCTGGACTTCATCATGATTTTTCTACTGGTGATTAATCTGAGCCTGATTGTTTTTGACTGGCTCTTTGAATATGCACTGATCCAGGACTTTTTGTACAGGATTCTCCCCGATATAACAGAAAGGTACGCATCGAAGGTTCATCCTCGTTTCATACTGATTGATCTCTTGTTTGTGTCGGTTTTCCTTGCAGAATTTTTTGTCCGATGGGCTGTCGCCGTGTATCACAAAACCTATCACCGCTGGTTTTTTTTCCCCTTCATCCACTTTTATGATCTTTTAGGCTGTATCCCGGTTGGCGGATTTCGGTTTTTGCGTCTGCTTCGGATTGTATCGATTGTGGTTCGTTTGCACAAACATGGGTTACTGAATCTGGCAGAAACGGCACCGGGCCGCTTTATCCGTAAATACTATGCGATATTACTGGAAGAATTGTCGGATCGGGTTACACTGAATATTTTATCCGATATGCAAGAGGAGATAAGGCATGGCGGACCTGCATTGGATCGCATTATCCGCGAAGCGGTGATTCCTCACAAGGAAACACTGGTCGACTGGACATCCCATCGAATTGAAAAGGTGGCATCGGATAATTATGGGAACTATCAGGAGCGACTAAAAGAATATGTAGAAGAAAAAATCGCCGATGCTGCCCGGGAAAACAATACCATTTCTCGTCTCGACAGTATTCCTTTTCTCGGAACCACCGCACGCCAAACCCTTGAAAATGCTATTACGGATATTGTATATCATGTGATCAACGGAATGATGCAGGATTTGGCTTCCAACCGAAATAAAGTACTTATTAATGAAGCGGCTGATATTCTTTTTGATGCCGTTCTTTTTCATGAAGACAATGCAGCACTAAATGAACTGGTCATTCATTCTATGGAGCATGCCATTGAAATAATGAAACAACAGGTTAAAGTTCAAAAATGGAAACTGCGGGATCTGTCGGCAGATGATGAAGACTACCGGGCCAGGATAAAAGATGAAATGGCACGATTCGACCCGGATGGATCGTTAGAGTGAAGTATATGCAACGGTCTGACGTGCAGAGATGAAGCAACCTACCTACCCCTTTTTTATGGCCAAGTGGATTAATGACATTCAGGAAAGGACCCGCCTTGTTCGGGCGAAGGCAAAAGAGCTGGGCTTTGAATCCATTGGTATATCCAAAGCAGGAAGGTTGGTGGAGGAGGAATCAAGGCTGGAACAGTGGTTGAAAGAGGGAATGCAGGGAAGTATGGCATACATGGAAAACCATTTTGATAAAAGACTGGATCCTACGTTGCTTGTACCAGGCGCCAGATCCGTCCTGTCGGTACTTTTGAGTTATCATCAGCCGGAAATTGCAGATAAACAAGGTGTTTCCACTCACCCCAAAATTACCAAGTATGCCCTGGGTGAGGATTATCATTTTGTCGTGAAGGAGAAGCTGTTTCAGCTCTATGAATACATAGCTTCGATCACAGGAGAAATTACCGGCCGGGCCTTTGTAGACTCTGCTCCGGTGATGGATAAAGCATGGGCTGTTAAGTCCGGGCTTGGTTGGATGGGAAAGCACACCAATTTGATTAACCGGGAATGGGGCTCCTGGTTTTTTCTTGGGGAAATTATATCTGATGTGGAATTTGAGTACGACCAGCCTATAAACGACCATTGCGGTACTTGTACGCGTTGCATCGATGCCTGTCCGACACAGGCCATATATGAGCCGTACAAAGTGGATGGAAGTCGTTGTATATCCTATTTGACCATCGAACTGAGAGAGGAAATCCCGGAAGAGTATCACGAACAGATGGGATCATGGATTTTTGGCTGTGACATTTGTCAGGATGTATGTCCCTGGAACCGCAGAGCAGGTTCGGGAGCAGAAGAGCGTTTGTTCACCAATAATCAGGTAGCTGATCAAAGTCTGGAGTACTGGGAAGAACTGGATCTGGTGCAGTTTCGGGAGCTTTTTCGAAAGAGTGCCGTAAAGCGTACCAAATACAGGGGACTTCAAAGAAATATAGGGGTGGTAAAAAAGAACTTGAGTGGCAGGTGAACCACAGAGGGTGGTATTTTCTACGGATTCTGTAAAAAAAAACGACGCCCCATAACAAATGAAGCGCCGATTCTAGGGTAACTTTCCAGAGCTATCTCTGGAGAATACGGTTATTTAGGACGCAGCATAAGCATGCATTCCGGTAAGCTCAACCATCAGGTCGAACAGATCGGTGTTACGGGTAAAAGCTCCGATATATTCTTGTCCGGCACCCATTGCGGCCAGCTCCACATAATCGGAGGTGTGTGCATCGCCCACCCAGTTAAACGCGGTGTAATTGGCAAGGATCTGGCCCATCACCTGTGAAGCGCCGCTCATAGGCGAATAAATGGCCTGATATCTGCCAGCCAGAGCTCTTTGTAAGTACTCTGCTTCCTGCGCTTTTATTTGAAGCGTGGTAACATGTTCAACCATTTCACGAATTTGGCTGACCGAGCTGTTTTCATTCAGCTGATGAAGCAGCCATCCGGTAGATTGTTTAAAATCTGCTACCTGTGAAAACATGTCGGCACTGCTGTTATAATAGGGCCCGGCGCCGTTCAGGGCAGGATTTGCGTTTCCATGATCGGTGGTGATAATAATCAGGGTATCATCGCGGTTTTCTGCAAAGGCTACGGCAGCAGCAACGGCATCATCAAAAGCGATTTGATCATAGATTAATCCACTCACATCGTTGCTGTGAGCGGCATGATCCACGCGCGCACCTTCAATCTGAACGATAAATCCTTCCGGATTCAGGGAGAGCGTTGAAAGAGCCTTTTCGGTCATTTCCGCAAGAGTTGGAATGGTATTCAGATAATCTTCTGAATGGATATGATCGATATTGTAAGGAAGGTGGCCGCTATAAAACGTCCCCAGCAGCTTTTGTCGTCCCTGGTGTGCTTCCATTTCAGACTTTGTTTTAGCCACATGATAACCGGCGGAAGCAAACTCGGCAAAGAGATCCCGTCCATCTTCTCTTCGGTTGGAGTCCATGTGTCGGGCACCACCGCCCAAAATAACATCATATTCTCTATCCAGATATTGAAGGGCGATGGTTTGCTCATCACCGCGATCGATTACATTTGCAGCAAAACCGGCCGGTGTTGCATGTGTAACGGTGGCTGTAGTCACTAATCCGGTGGATTTTCCGGCTTCTTTGCAGATTTTTAGAATGGGTTTTACAGGTTGATCATTTTCATCTATATTTACGCGCCCGTTGATCATACGTCTACCACAACCCCAGGAGCATGCTGCAGCGGCTGAGTCGGTCACCACCGATGTAGCGGAGGTCATATCCATCAATCCACGGTTAACCCGGCCTTGTTCATACAGAGAAATCCAGTGGGAAGGGCGATCGTAGCGAGCCCGGAGTAGCTGATCGGTAGCCGTTAGTGTGCCGGTGCTCATTCCGTCACTGACCAAAAAAATGATATTTTTGACATCACCGGGTTTTGTTTTTTTTGTTGTTTGGGATGAACACCCGTTCAAAAATGCTCCGGATCCAAGAAACAGGCCGGAAAGGGCACCGGTTTTAAGAAAATCACGGCGATTAAAAGAGGAGGATTGTTTTTTTGACTGAGACATTACGAGTTATAAATTATTGGTTCCTGTAATTTGGCCTGAGTATACCGTATATGCACGGGCTTAGAAAGAAGCTAATGTGAAAACAGGTCTGCAGGCCTCAAGTGAAAGAATCACGGTCTGCCTGATAGTGGACATAATGAAATGCACGTTAGCTTATGTAAAAAAAGCGTATTTTTGGCCTTGTTTAATACAAATAAAGCATGCTAACAATAAAAGGAAAATTTTTTCTCTTTTAAAGAGTTATTATTGCGGATAAATCAATAGTACGGATGATGGGTTTTTCCCGGGAATGTCAGGGAGATTACCCGTGTTAATATCCATCAGAAAAGAACTTTTTTTTACAAGTAGGAGGAATAAACGATGTTAAAAAATTCAATGAGGACCGTTTTTCTTATGTCTCTGGTGGCTATGCTATTCCTGTTTATAGGGAATTTGCTGGGCGGTCAGACCGGCATGGTCATGGCTCTTATGTTTGCCCTGGCTATGAACGGATTTAGTTATTGGTACTCGGACAAGCTGGTGCTCAAAATGTATCGGGCTAAAGAAGTCACCCGCGAAAATTCGCCCCGTTTTTACTCTATGGTAGAAGAACTGGCTCAAAGCGCGAATCTTCCCATGCCCAAAGTGTACATTATTCCACAGGAACAGCCCAATGCTTTTGCAACAGGAAGAAATCCGCAAAATGCAGCTGTTGCGGCAACACAAGGTATTTTGAGATCACTTACAGACAAGGAACTCAGAGGGGTCATGGCTCACGAGCTGGCTCACATTAAAAACCGTGATATTTTAACACAGACCATCGTTACATCGGTAGTTAGCGCTATTTCAATATTGGCGCAGTTTGCCATCTTTCTGCCTATTGGAAGAGGTGACGGAAACGGGCCAAATCCATTGGTTCTGTTGCTCACCCTGATTCTGGCACCTTTGGCGGCCATGATGCTTCAGACAGCGATATCAAGAACCAGAGAGTTTGAAGCGGATCGGGTAGGAGCAGAAATCTGCGGGAGTCCGGCGGCCCTGGCCAATGCGTTAAGAAAAATTCAGGCATCGGTACAGCAAATGCCAATGCAAGCCTCGGAAACCACACAAAAATCTACGGCACATATGTTTCCGGTGAATCCGTTTTCATCCAGAGGAATGAGCCGGCTTTTTTCGACACATCCTGATACGAATTTAAGAATTCAAAAATTAATGAAAATGGAAGAAACCGGAGTCTATTCGTAATTTGGTTTTGATATGGTTTTGTCTTTCTCTACCATAGAAGGACAGGAGCACGCAAAGCTTCGGAGAGGTATTGCCGAAGCAGACTCTAATGGATGCGGTTTTGGTTTTCAGACGGGCTGTCTATGGATAAATGAAGCTCTTGAATCATGGATGAAAGCCCGATTATGCTATTAGCACAGATAGGATTCAATGGATCAGGAACCGGGTGTAAGGTTTGCCCGGATGGAATCTCTATCCGATATAACTTTTTAAAAACGAAAAAAGAAAAATCATGGGATCATTAAATAAAGCAATGATAATTGGCCGCCTCGGAGCGGATCCGGAAGTACGTTATACACAGAATAACACGGCGGTTGCCAACATGAGTGTGGCCACCAGTGAACGATATAAGGACAAAAACGGTGAGTGGCAGGAGACTACGGAGTGGCATCGTGTTGTCGTTTGGGGGAAACTGGCTGAAATTTGCCAATCTTATCTTAAGAAAGGTTCAATGGCATATTTTGAAGGGGCCATTCAAACCCGGTCATGGGAAGACAAAGACGGTAATAAGCAATACACTACTGAAATCAAGGCGCTTTCCATGCAGATGTTGGATAGTAAAAGTGCATCGGAAGGTAATCGTACAAATACGGAGCCGGCAGCTCAGCAACAGGGCAACGTAGTTGTAGAGGATGGCATGGATGACGATCTGCCTTTCTGATTACAGGTGGACTTAAAGCCTCCCGCATTAAAGCAGTGACATCGTTTCGATGTGTGTATGAATCTATCCTTTTTAGTTTTCTATTAGTGGAAAGAGCATCAGCATACGTTTCTGTGTCTCAATAGGAAAGAACATCCGGTATACTCATCGGATGTTCTTATTTATGATCCTATACGCACGGGTATAATGATTCTTTCATGTTGTTACGGAATCTTTCCAAAAAAGTATTCTATAGGTCATAAGCAAAAAGGTAGTTGGTAACATTTCTCTGTAGAAAGCTTTGCATTTCTTGTTGTGCATTATTGAATGCATAGTTTTCAAAGTTTGGAAAGGTGGTTTCGCTGGAGTTACAGAGGTGTATTATCAGGTAATTCCTGGTTTATTTCCGGGATGGACCTGGAAGCTTTGATTTCACAGGGATGCTGGAACATGGATGTATTCGGTTCCGTGGAAACCTCATATATATTTAAGAGTTCAGTTATTTTCCGGCGCACCGTTTTCTGTTATGTTAAAAAACAGCAGTTTCTTATCTTAACATTGCAAAACATGAGTGCACGTTATTCGGGGTCTAAAATTTGCAGAGACCATGAATAGGCGTTGTTCCCTGAACATAATTGTAATCTTTTGGGTAATCTCATTATTTACGCCCTTACAGCTTTTTCTTTTGTCTTTTGGGCTGGAGAAACGACAGGCAGTACAGTGGATACGTTACTGGGTAATCCGGTAGATTTACTGGTGCTGTTGCTTATTATTGTTCTTGGTATTGTATTTTCTGCCTTTTTCTCTGGGTCAGAAGTTGCTTTTTTTTCATTGGATAAAAAAGTTGACCGTGAGACGATAGAGGAATCGAAAAGAGATGCCGCCCTTGCACGGGTGCTTTATATGTTAGAGAGGCCCCGGCGTTTGTTGGCCACCATACTGATAGGCAATACCTTTGCCAATATCATTACAGCTGTGGGTGCCGCGGTGATTGCCGGACGCATTGTTGCTGCATTTGGGTTTCATCCCGTTTTGGTTTTTGCCATTGAAATCATTGCATTGACGTTTACGATTGTAGTTTTGGCTGAAATCACACCAAAACTACTGGCCTTAAACCGTCCTCTTGCCGTTTCCAGAAGGTTAAGCGGCCTTCTTTACTTTTTCTTCCTTCTTTTTAGCCCGTTCTCGAAACTGGTGTCTCATGGAACCCGTTTTCTTGAGAAGAGTATCCCCCGTCCTGCAGATAATATCTCCGGAGATGATCTCAAAACTATTGCTGAAGTTGGAGAACTGCATGGTTCTTTGCATGGAGACGAGCGTGAAATTATAGAAAATGTCATTGAATTTGGGAATACGTATGTCAGAGAAATTATGACATCAAGGATCAATATTTCCGCTATTTCCACAAAGCACACCCTGCAGGAAGTCCTGGATCTGATTCGTGAAAAGGGGATCTCACGCTTGCCGCTGTATGAGAATGACATTGATACGATTATTGGCATCATTCATTCAAAAGATTTGCTGCCTTATATCCATTCCGATCTTGGTGAAACGTCCATTAACTGGAAAACACTGGCAAGAAAGGCCTTGTTTGTACCCACTACCAAGAAACTGGATGACCTTCTACGGGATTTTCAGCGATTAAAGACGCACATTGCCATTGTAGTGGATGAGTATGGTGGTACGGAAGGGGTCGTGACCCTGGACGACGTAATTGAAGAAATTATTGGAGAAATAACGGACGAGTATACAGAAACCGTTGCATTGTATAAGGAAAAGAGTCCCGGTGTCTATGTTTTTGATGCAAAAATAGACCTGGACGATATGGCCGATATATTATCCATGGAGCTGACTACGTCCGATGACGAGTATGAAACATTGGGCGGCCTTATTTATTACTTGCTGGAACGTATCCCGGAGGAAGGGGAAAGTATAGAATTTAAAGGACTGATGCTGACCGTACAGACCATGGATAATAACCGTTTGACGGAAGTGGAAGTCAAGGTATTGAGTCCACCCGAAGACTCATCAGATTCTCAGCCTGCGGATTAGGAGATTTCATAATTATCGAGTTTGACCGGGGGACTTATGTTTTATTCTCTGGCACGGAAGCTCGTGTACCATGAAAAGAAATTGTATAAAAAAATATAAACTGAGTATGTATGGCAGCCGGATGGTACTGCCAAACCATTTAATTAAGTAAGAACGTATGATAGATCGATATTCCAGAGAAGAAATGGCATCCATTTGGACCGAGCACAACCAGTTTCAGTCCTGGTTGGATGTAGAATTAGCGGCTTGCAAGGCATGGAGTGCACTGGGGGTTATTCCGAAAGAAGATGTGGACAAGCTCTATGCCAATGCACGTTTTGATGTGAAGCGCATTCATGAAATTGAAGAGTCCACTCGCCATGATGTGGTTGCTTTTACGCGCGCGGTTTCTGAAACTCTTGGAGAGGAAAAAAAGTGGGTTCACTATGGGCTGACTTCCACTGATGTTGTGGACACGGCGCTTGGAGTTCGGATGAAGCAGTCCAATGTCCTTATACGTGAAGGAATACAACGTATGCTGGATGTTTTGGCGAACAAAGCCAAAGAACACAAATATACGGTCATGATGGGCAGAACGCACGGAGTGCACGCAGAACCAACCACGTTCGGATTGAAGTGTGCATTGTGGCATAATGAAATGACACGAAACCTTAAGCGTTTTGAAATGGCAGCTTCTGATGTTGAGTTTGGCAAATTATCCGGAGCGGTAGGCACCTTTGCCAATATTCCGCCGGAGGTTGAAGCCTATACCTGCTCATATCTTGGGTTAGAGCCGGCACCGGTATCCACTCAAACGTTGCAGAGGGACCGGCACGCGTTCTATATGTCCGTGCTCGCACTGATCGGTTCCACCCTTGAAAAAATTGCTGTAGAAATACGTCATTTGCAAAAAACAGAAACCAGAGAGGCGGAGGAACGTTTTGCAAAGGGGCAAA
This sequence comes from Balneolaceae bacterium ANBcel3, assembly GCA_030012235.1. Taxonomy (GTDB): domain Bacteria; phylum Bacteroidota; class Rhodothermia; order Balneolales; family Natronogracilivirgulaceae; genus JASCXY01. The sequence goes on from JASCXY010000024.1 coordinate 13,715, forward strand.
AAGGGTCATCGGCCATGCCTCATAAAAGAAATCCGATCAGTTCCGAGAATATCACCGGTTGTTCCCGTGTTCTTAGAGGCTACATGGTTACTGCGTTTGAAAATATCCCTCTATGGCACGAACGTGATATCTCGCATTCGTCGGCAGAAAGAATCATACTCCCGGACGCTTTAATCTTGTTGGATTATATGCTTCAACGGTTTGCCAACGTGGTCGAGCGGCTTGTGGTCTACGAAGAGAATATGAAAGAAAATATTCAAAAGACCCACGGTGTTGTTTTTTCACAGCGCCTGATGCTTATGCTTATCGACAAAGGGTTGTCCAGAGAAGAGGCATATGACCTGGTTCAGCCTTTGGCGATGAAGGCTTGGGAAGAGAAGCGATCTTTTCGGGATTTGCTGGAATCGGATACCGCTTTGACGAACCATCTTTCATCTTCTGATATCGAAGAGGCCTTTGACCTGAATCATCACACCCGAAATGTGGATGTTATTTTTGAGCGAGCCGGGCTATAGCATAATCCCGGATTGCTTTTCGTGCAGGTTTTCCGAGAGATGTTTTTGGAATGGAAGAGGTACAGATAAGCGCTTTTGGAATTTCCCAGGGCTTGAGCCTGGTTTTTAATGCAGGAAGGATTTCTTTGAGAAGTTCTGTCTTCGGACTTCCGGCTTGTTGTAGCTGATAATCCCTTTGCAATTGGGCCGTTCTCGATTCAGCAGGGGGAAGAACGACTATCGCTGTGATGCATTCGCCCCACTCATCATCGGGTACTCCGGTTACGGCGACCTCTTTGAAAAGGCCGAGCTCTAATAGCGCCTTTTCTATATCGGCCGTACGTACTTTCTTTCCACCGGTGATGATCAGGTCGCTTTTCCTGTTTTCAATATATATAAATCCTTGTGCGTCTTTTCGTGCAATATCCCCCGTGTCGAACCATTGCGATTGATTTGGAGGGCTATTTGTATGATTGCTTTTTTCAACGGTTTCAGAATGGACAGAATATGGAAAAGCGGCCTTATTTGAAGGATCGGTTAAAGAAGCCTTGTCCGTAAGGTATCCATCGAACACCTGATCTCCGGAGAGATACAGGGTACCGCCTGAGTCCCTGGGGAGTTCGTTTCCGGAATCATCCAGGATTCGCATTTCAATCCCCGGTAACGCCTTTCCGACACTCCCGACAGGGGTTTGTTCAGAATAAGTGGATGAAAACACCTGTCCAAAGGTTTCTGTCATTCCATAGCTGAAGTATACCGGCCATTTTTTCTCCCGTACCTTCTTTAATAATGCCTCTGATGCCGGGCTTCCCCCCAGCAAAATTCTCTGTAAGGTATCGGGGAGGTGGAGTCCTTGTTGTTCGCAATAGTTCACCAGGCGATACAACATGGTTGGTACAAGAGAAAGATCTGTGACAGAAGGCGAACTATGAAGATCCTTCAACATGACTTCCTCAGAAAAGGAATCCCACAGAAAAACAGTTGCCCCATTGAGAAAGCACCGGAAGAGGATCGAAATACCTCCGGCATGATAAAGAGGCAGCGCATTGCCCCATGTAAGATGTTGGTTATCACGATGAGCAGTGCCGGTCCATGCATTTCTGGAAGCTGCAATCACTTGCCTTCGCAGTAATGGTACTTTTTTCGGCTGGCCGGAACTACCGGAGGTCAGTAGTCCGCAAAAGGGATCGCATAGATCCAAAAGTGCATCGGGCCGATACCGTGAAACATAGGTATGGCACCTCGAAAGAACATCGTTGACGGTTAAACTACCATCCGGGATGGTGTCGTGCGAATCATCAAAAGGAAAAGCACCCAGTGTGACCGTAGGTTGGAAGGCACTTATAGGATCAGGAAACTGATCATGATAAGGTACAAAAGGAATCCCATACATCCAGCAGGATAACATCCACATGGATGCAGAAAGCCGGTCGTCTGTATTAATAACGGCCGTTGCCCGGGGGTCTTGTGGCAAATGATCCATGGCAGAATCAAACAACACCATCAGATCAGCATAGCGGATCACCCGGCCTTTGAAGCATATAAGCGGGGTATGCGCAGAAATATTGTGCAATGATCCATTCATGTTACCAATCCATTTTAATACATGCCGGTTCTTTGTGAAAAGAAAATACGGAGCTGATTTGCTGGCTGAAGCCTGCCCCGGCATGGTTGGACAGTGTTATTGTCGGAGCATCCATGGAGCCGGAAAACAGATGCGTCGTTGCAAGTCCGTGGTGCGTATTTGAAACCGGATCAAAATAAGCGGCAAGATGCTTTAAGAGCTGAATTCCAATCGAGCTTTCAAGAGAAGAAGAAACAACGACAGAATGTTCAGGTGAAGCAAGGGACGCGATATGCTTTACTTTTTTAAGTTCAGAAAAAGAACCAAATAAGCAGGGTTTTAGAATAAGAACACGAAAACCCTTGCTTGTAAGCAGCTTTTTGGCATCCTCTGAACAACGAACAGACTCGTCGGCAGCGAGTGGGATTCCAACGGCAGCCAGATCTGGGATCACATCCAGCCAATCGCCGAAAACCGGTTCTTCAACATAGTCGATAGGAACACAAGAAACTTTTTCTTGAATACCTTTAAGACTTTTCAGCAGATGCATGGCTTCATCAGGAGAAAAGCCCTGGTTGGCATCCAGTCGAAAGCGTATACTTTTAAATGTAGAAAGCAGGGTTTCTAAACGTGTTATAGCTTTATTTAATTGAGGAGGTAACTTGACCTTTATGCATTCAAATCCTTTCTTTTCAAGGTCTGAAACCGATGTTAACAGTTGGTGTTCACTGGATACACCGGCAATACCATTCAGTTTTATAGCAGGAATTACGAAATCAGAGGTGGTTGGCGCAGGGTTTTCATTGAGAAGCCATAAAGAAGACAGAGGAAGTGTTTCAGAAAGAGCCTTTTGCTGTTCAGCAAGCATAGAGAGCCCGAAGCGAACCGATGGAAGGGGGGCCAGATGTTCTGAGTGAGATTCCAAAAACGAAGAGAGGGTGAAATCCTCTAAGGACTGCTTGATACTGTTTTTGTATTCCGTTAGAAAAGAGATGGCCTGGCTGGTTGTCTCCTTCGAAAATCCGGGGAGAGGCGATATTTCTGTCCAGAGGTGATGGTCATCGGTCAGAATCAGCCCCTGTCGGCTGGTAATCGATCCTTTAGCCGAGGTCAGTGGCTGGTAAAAGGGGATGGAATATCGATATAAATCAAAAGAATTCATGAGAAGGACATAAAGCGAAAAAATCTGCCGGAAACCATGTATGGAATCTAAACGAATCGGGTCTATATATCAATGAAGGGATCGAAAGTCAGCCATGATGATTTCATGCGTGCCTGCTTCTTTTACGTCAGCAGGGTTGTGTTAAATAAATATTAGGAAAGCGGCGAATGAATTAAATGTTTTAGGTAGATTCAGGAGCTGGCTATGCCAATGATAAAAAGTATTCCGAAACAGGACATGAAGAGAGCCGTTTGAACCAACAGGGGATTAAACGCTTTTTTATCTATCGTCGACCAGAACCTGTACACCAGAAACAGACCCCAGGGTGCGAGGATAAGCGGGAGTAAAATAAGAATGGAAAAAGAAAAAGAAAGGTGGAGCCATAATGGAGAAAGGAATGCAAGAAGCATTAAAAAAAGGTATTCCAAACGTGTGAAACGTTCCCCCAGAAGTACGGCCAGGGTTCGTTTTCCGGCAATTTTATCTGTATGAACGTCTCTGTAATTGTTAACGACAAGAATCATGGTAGAAAGGGCGCCAATAGGAAGGGCTGAAATCAATGCCGTTGGATGAAAATACAGTGTATTTATATAGTAGGTGCCCGTAACGGCCACCAAGCCAAAGAAAATAAAGACAAACAAGTCGCCCAAACCATTATATGCCAGAGGATAGGGTCCGCCGGTGTACATAAACCCTGCGATGATCGAAGTTATTCCAATCAACAATACGATCCATCCTGCGTGGAATACAATAACAAGGCCCAATAAAAAAGCACCGATGAAGCTTAAAACAGCCGCATTTCTGACCGTTTTCGAATCAATATCCCCCGAAGCCGAGGCGCGCCTGAAACCGACACGGTCGGCATTATCGGCTCCTCGTATAAAATCGTAATAGTCATTGGCCAGGTTCGTACCCGTCTGGATGAGCAATGCGCATATCAGTGCAAGTGCTGTAACAGGGATAATGAGTGCATCTTCGCGCAAAGCGAGGGCGGCACCGCAGAGGACAGGAATAATGGAAGCAGGAAGTGTCCGGAGCCTCAAAGCCTCCGTCCATGCAGGTGAAAACATAGGACGTTTTAAAAATTTTAAAAAAAATTAATACATCAGAAAATAGTGAAAAGCCGGGAAGAAGAGAGAGATTAGTTTAATGAAAGCGCTTTTCTGAAAAGTATTATTAAAAACAGGTCTGTGTATTCAAAAAATTAGTTAAAATTATTTTTTTGATTAAAAAAGTATGGTTTTAAATAGATAATGATTTATATTGTACCAGAGTCACCAACAAACAGTGAAACCGAAACACATAAGTCAGAATTCATGAGTAAGATATATAGAAGATTTGATGCACTGGAAGCTGTAAGGAAAGCAGAAGAAACACTAACTGCGATAAATGGATCAGAAAAAGCCTTTAATATTACCGAGATATTTGGCGAAAACTGTCTGTCGATGGACACGTTGAAAGAACGCCTTCCTGGTTCTGTGTGGAAAACTCTGAAAAAGACCATTCGTGATAATGAGCCTTTAAATATTGATGTTGCCGATGCAGTAGCCGTAGTGATGAAAGAATGGGCTTCTGAAAAAGGAGCTTCACACTTTACGCACTGGTTCCAGCCGCTTACAGGAGCAACGGCCGAGAAGCACGACAGTTTTATAACACCGAATCAGGGTGGTGGTGCCATGACCCAGTTCTCAGGAAGTGACCTGATGCGCGGGGAGCCTGATGCATCCAGTTTCCCAAGCGGTGGATTGCGGCCTACCTTTGAAGCACGGGGGTATACGGCATGGGATCCAACTTCTCCGGCATTTATCATTGAAAATGGAAATGGTTCTACCCTTTGTATTCCCACAGTATTTGCATCCTGGAAAGGCGAGTCTCTTGATTTTAAAACGCCATTGCTTCGTTCTACGGAAGCGTTGAACAAAGAAGCCGTCCGTGCACTGAAAATATTCGGTGAAGACGAGGTGAAATGGGTTAATTCTACCGGTGGGTACGAGCAGGAGTACTTCCTGATAGATCAGGAATTTTTCTACCGCCGCCCGGATTTGATGACTTCCGGAAGGACGTTGTTTGGAGCCAAGCCCCCCAAAGGCCAGGAACTGGATGACCACTATTTTGGATCGATTCCTGATCGTATTCTTTCTTTTATGTATGAAGCAGAGAAAGAGCTTTATCGTTTGGGCGTACCTGTAAAGACCCGACATAATGAGGTGGCACCAAGCCAGTTTGAAATTGCTCCGGTCTTTGAAAAAGCAAACGTTGCAGCGGATCATCAACAGTTGACCATGGTCACACTTAAGCGAGTTGCCCGTAAATTTGGTTTGGTTTGCCTGTTGCATGAAAAGCCATTTGCAGGACTGAATGGTAGTGGAAAACACGCCAACTGGTCTATGTCTACGAACAAAGGAGCCAACTTGCTTGAGCCAGGGGAAAGTCCGCATGAAAATATGCAATTCCTCTTTTTCTTTGCAGCTACGCTGAAAGCGGTGCACAAGCATCAGGGTTTACTTCGCGCGTCTATTGCCAGTGCCGGAAACGATCACCGATTGGGAGCTAATGAAGCACCGCCGGCGATTATTTCAGCCTATGTAGGCGAACAGCTGGAAGACATCGTTGATCAGATTAAGAAAGGCGGTGCTACCAGTTCAAAAGAAGGCGGACTGCTCGGTCTTGGTATTCCTGTATTACCTACCATTCCAAAGCATGCCGGTGACCGTAACAGAACTTCACCGTTTGCTTTTACAGGAAACAAATTTGAGTTCCGTGCCGTTGGCTCAGAACAAACGGTTTCCTTCCCGACAACAATCCTTAACACAATAGCAGCAGAGGCTATCGGAGAAATGTCGGATCTGCTGGAAGCAGAGATTCAAAGCAATGGAAACTTGGAATCGGCTTTGAAATCCGTACTTAAGAAGACGTTTGATGAAATTGATGCCATTCTCTTCAATGGTGATGGATACTCTGATGAGTGGCAGGTTGAGGCAAAGAAAAGAGGCTTGCTGAACCTCAAATCTACACTTGATGCTCTTCCATATATGATGGATGAGAAAACCATCTCTGTCTTTGAAAAGTATAGTGTTCTTTCAGAGCGTGAACTGGAGTCCAGGTTGGAGATTTATCTCGAACAATACTTCATCCGTCTTAACATAGAAGCAGAAACTACGGAAGATATTGTTCGCACGATGATTGTTCCTGCAGCTATTCGATATCTGAATGAGATATTGGCGCTCAACGACCGTGGAAAAGGTTCTGGCCTGGATGTTTCTTCAACCAGTACCCTTGCTACACAAGTTAACTCTGTCTTGTCTGAGTTAGTTGCAGCTGTAGAAACGTTAGGTAAGGTAAATGCGGATCTTGGTGGTGACACCATTCCGGAAAAAGCCAAGCACCTTGCCCTGGTAGTGCTTCCTGAAATGAACAAAGTTCGGGAAATTGCAGACAAACTCGAAAAACTGGTAGCGGATGATTACTGGCCGCTTCCATCATACCGTGACATGCTCTTCGTGAAATAAGTAACGAAAGGTGCTCATTGTATGAGCTCGCATTCATGATTCTTCTTGACGCAACAGGAGGAAAAAGTAAGCCCGGAGCTGTGAGAGCGGCCCGGGCTTATTTATTTTCAGAAGGTGAACCGGAGGCAACAAAATGCTTCATCAATTTTGTTGCTGTTCTATTTTTTCGTCCAGTAAAACCGGATTTTCAGTCATCTCATCTTTTGGTTCTTTAACCATAAACCAGGTAAGAGCAGAGAATCCAACAGTTACAGAGCAAATAATCAATAAAATCGCCTTATTATCAACGGCCTGAACGATATCACCCACGGCAAAACTGGATACCAATTGCGGAAGTACAACGGATAAATTGAACAATCCCATGTACAGCCCCATTTGACTCTGGTTGATCTTTTGTGACATGATGGCAAAAGGAAGACTGATGATGGAAGCCCATCCGATACCAACGATTAACATCAGCATATAAAAGAGAGAGGGCGTATGGCCTATAAATGCAATCAGACCATAACCAAATGCCATAATGGCCAATGCCGTAGCATGGGTTTTTATCCTGCCATATTTATTGGCGAGCGGCTCCAGAAGCAAAACCGGAATAATGGCGGCAATTAGACTCAGGGAGAAAAAGCTCCAGTTAACCACCGAACCGATGCCATCTTCCGTAAGCTCAGGCAATCGATACTGCACAAAAGCAAAAAAGTAAATAAACATGCTTTGGGCACCTATCCACGAAAACGAGTGCGCAGCAAGAACTTTTTGGAATCCAATTCTGCCTGCTTCTTCTTTGGTTTTATTTTCCTCGGATTTTAAAAGGGTATTGGCAATGAGGATCACCGTAAGGGCCAGTGCAAACATTTCAAAATAATATCCCTGAAACTCAAAGCCGCTCAGTCGTTTTACAATAGCATACACCCCATACATCAAAAACCCCCATAAGGGTTTAATTTCCATAAAAATCTGAGTCAGAGTGGCATTATGTCTGCTTTGAAGTTCCTCTTGCCCGGAAGCTTTTTCGTTGGCAATATCGGCTTCGTCTTCACCATATCTTCCCAGGTATTTGGGTTCTTTAATAAAGAAAGGCGGAATAACGGAAAAGAAGAAAACCAGTACGGCACCGAAATAGAGCAGAAAGATATTTCCAAATACGGCTCCAATGAAATAGGAAAGGACCCCAAAAGACCCTGAAACGGTTTGCATCCAGGTATAGCCTTTGGTTCGTTCTCGTCCTTCGGGTGTAACATCAGCAATGATAGCCCGGGTTGGATTAAATGAAACGTTAATCGATAAATCAAGAACCATGGAGATCAATATGGCGATACCCAATATACCTTCCAGGCCCAATCCAGCCTGAATTATACCAATGTTAGGGAGGGCGAGGATCATAAGAGAGGCCAGCACTCCGCCGATAATGATAAAAGCCCGGCGCCTCCCATTCATTATCCAGACATTGTCGCTGATGATACCTATAATAACCTGGCCTAAGATCCCTGCAATGGGGCCCGTTGCCCACACAAGCCCAATATCGCTGATCTCAAGTCCAAAACGAAAAGTAAGCAGCCAGCTTAAAGCCGCAATTTGTATAGACAAGCCAAATCCCATTGCCGTTGCAGGAAGGGCAAGCAGGGCATAAAATGAATTAGTCAGCCGTTTTTGAATATCCAGCATGATATCCCTCTTATGTTGAATTTCGAGTGGTATGTAAGGCCTTGAATAACATCCGTGAGCTTGTACCGAAGTAAACCGGTAGCTGCATCAGATTGCAGGTAATGTAATCATGAATGAGTTAATCAAAAAATGTAAGTGCTTTCATGAAGTTGTTTCTTTTTTCAGGGTCTCGTTGTGCAGATGGTGTATCTTTTGGTTTCCCGGTTTGTGATATCCAATCGAAAACCCTTTGTTTTATCTGAAATTCATTCCCTCTCGTAGTATATTGATACGAAATTATGCCATGTTAATTTATATTTTCATGAAAACCTATATGCCGAAAGTACAGGTTCTGACAAACTGGAACGTTTTGAAACGGAGAAAGAACGAATGAATTCCACGTTTTAAACCAGCGTTTACGAACCTGGCCTATATCAGGCATCAAAATACACCCTTGTAAACCGACAGGTATGAAGCTATTTATTATCGCTCTCTTGTTTTTCAGTTCAACGGAACAAATCCATGAAACCGATACGGTATCGTCTGAAGTGTCCTCCACGTGGGAGGTTGAAGGGAATCAGTGGGAAGAGTGGCCCACCCGGACCATTCGCTATGAAACCGACGAAGGAACATGGATGAATCTGGATGTTAGTCCGGATGGAGAAACGGTCGTATTTGATTTGATGGGCGATATTTACAGTGTTTCAATAGAAGGTGGCGAGGCCAGGCTGATATCCGGAGGTCAGGCATTTGACATGCAACCCCGTTTTAGTCCTGATGGCTCCAAGATCGCATTTACCAGTGACCGCGGAGGAGGTGATAACATCTGGCTCATGGATGCGGATGGATCCAACCGGAGGGCGTTAACCCACGAATCTTTTCGTTTGCTGAGCTCACCGGTATGGACTCCGGACGGCCAATATCTTATCGCCCGAAAGCACTTTACCGGTACCCGGTCGCTCGGTGCCGGAGAGTTGTGGATGTACCACATTGGTGGCGGAAGCGGTATTCAATTGGTAGAAAAGCAAAGCTGGACATCGGACCAAAACGAACCGGCGGTGTCACCAGATGGACGCTGGGTGTATTTCAGTCGATCCGGTCCTTTCGATTACAACAAGAATGTTCATGCCGGTATTTTCCAAATTCATCGATTTGACCGGCAGACGGGAAGGGTAGAGCCGGTTACCCGGAGAGCCGGTGGTGCTGTACGGCCTCAGCCGTCACCCAATGGCAAGCAACTGGCCTTTGTTCGAAGAATCGGTACGCAAACGGTATTGATGGTTCGCGACTTGGAGTCGGGTGAGGAACGCACGGTCTTCGATGGACTGGACAGAGATCAACAGGAGACCTGGGCCATTCACGGAGTTTATCCTGCATTCTCCTGGACTCCGGACAGCCGGTCTGTAGTCATATCTTTTGACGGGAGAATCCATGAGGTAGATATTGAAGACGGTCATTCCCGTAACATTCCTTTTGAAGTAACGGTATCGAAACAGCTTGCAGATGCGGTATTGTTTAAATTTCCGGTAGAAGATGACACGTTTCCGGCAAAGTTGATTCGCTGGCCTGCACTGACACCCGGCGGAGACCATCTTGTATTTCAGGCAGCCGGTAACTTGTACCGGATGGCACTTCCGGATGGAAGTCCGGAGCGGATAACCAACGTTTCGGGCACGCTGGAGTTTGCTCCGTCAGTGGATCGGACCGGCCAAATGATTACGTATAGTTCCTGGAAGCAGGAGGACGGTGGACAGCTGTGGCAGGTTCCTTTTGGCAGGGAAAGAAGTCCAAAGCAGCTGACTCAAAAAGCAGATCATTACGCAAATCCGGTGCGCTCACCTGATGGTAAAAAAATAGCCTTTCTGCAAGGAAGCGGATCTGTTAATCGCGGGAAAAACATGTCTGCGGAGCCCTTTCTGCGAATACGTGTGCTGAACCTGGAAACCGGAGAAATTCAACAAGTTGCAGAAACCCAAAATCGGGGTGCAAATCGCCGCATGCCTCGTATTCAATGGAGTTTTGACAGTTCAAGAATCTACTATTTTGAACAGGTGGACGGAAAAACTCATTTATCGAGTGTGAAAACCGACGGATCGGACTATATGCATCATGTGGTCAGTCCCGGTGCAGAGGAAATTGTGTTATCCCCGGACACGAGATACCTTGCTTTTAAAGATTTGCACAATGTGTATGTGACACCCATGCCAAGAGCGGGAGGAGATCCGCTGGAAATCTCCTCTAATAGTACATCGCTGCCTGTTAAGCAGCTTTCCCGATATGGAGGTGACTGGATTTCATGGTCTGCGGATTCAAGATATATCCTCTTTTCACTTGGCGACACTGTTTATAAGCAGGAAGTAAGGTCACTCTTTTCGGCCCTGAATCCGACAGAAAAAAAGGAAGAGGATCGAACCGACTGGCGGGCAGGAAACAGTATCTACGGGGCTGAGCGCATTACAATCAAGCTTCAACTTCCTGTTTCAAAGCCTGATGGAATCACCGTATTCCGCAATGCAAGGATACTAACCATGGATGGCGGCCGGGTGATTGAAAACGGAACCATCGTCGTGGAAGATAACCGGATTGCGGCGGTTGGAACCTACGAAGAGATTGCAGTGCCAGATGAAGCACAGGTCTTTGATTTATATGGAAAGACCATTATGCCGGGGATTGTGGATGTTCATGCGCATATGGGATACTCAACGCTGGATATTACACCGGACCGCCTTTGGGAGTATGAGGCCAATTTGGCGTATGGCATAACGACAACACACGATCCATCGGCAAGCTCGCAATCGGTATTTGCTCTTTCCGAGCAAGTCAAAGCAGGGCGAACCATCGGTCCGCGGATTTATTCCACCGGATATATTTTGTATGGAGCCGAAAATCCGAATAAAGCAATTGTTGAAAGTGAAGACGATGCCCGGTTCCATCTGCTTCGACATAAGGCCATGGGAGCGAAATCCGTTAAAAGCTATAATCAGCCAAGACGTGATCAGCGCCAAATGATTCTTCAGGCAGCCAGGGAAGTCGGGCTGAATGTCTATCCTGAAGGAGGCTCCATGCTTCAGCATAACATTACCATGA
>JASCXY010000240.1 GCA_030012235.1 Balneolaceae bacterium ANBcel3
AATCGTCAGTTTCTTGGAATTCCCGGCTTAACCCTCTGGTATCAGCTAAATAAACTGTCCAGCCGGCTCGGTGAACCGGCGGCATTGCTCGACAGAGAGGTATTGGCAAGAGACCTTCAACGGCTGCAAAGTTTCTATGAATCTCAGGGATACCGTGAGGTTGATGTGGATACAACCGTGACTCTCTTTGATCGTGACCGGGTAGAAATTTCTTTCATCATTCGGGAAGGCCCCCCTTCTTATATTCGTGAGGTACTGTACAGCGGCCTTCCGGATCCACCGGATAGAAACCGCACCAATGATTTTTTAAAACGAAGCAATCTTACCGGGCAGGCACTGAGCGATACGTCATTTCACTCTGATGCCCGATTCACTTTTGACGCTGTTTCTGATGAGCGAAACCGGATTATTACCTGGCTGAGAAATCACGGATACGCTTCTGCATCCAGAGACTCGGTTCTTGCCATTGTCCGTGAAGACAGCCTCAATCCACATCAATTGGATTTACTGTTCAGGATTTATCCCGGGCGAACCTACACCTTTGGAGATGTTCACATTGAACTTGCCGGTCCGGATGGTATCAACGGTGAAACCCGCAAAGATACTCTCTCGGGCCCCCCTCATACCGTTGAGCCTCGTATCATGTCGTTCGAAATCGACGAGAGTGCCAAAACCCGTTCCCGGTTTCTTGCGAATCAAATTCTGTTCACTCCGGGAGAGCGTTATGATTATACTCTGTTTCGAAATAGCCTGAACCAGTATCAAAACCTGGATATGCTCGTAGTCACTCAGTTTGGCCACACCGACGACGGCTCCCTAACCGATTTTTCAGGAGAATCCCTTCCAGTATATGTCCGCCTCCAAACACTACCCCGTCATCGCTTTCTGTTTGATTTCTTTGGGATGAGAAGACTGGGATTCGGTGCCGGTGCAGGTATTCGCTACATAAACAATAATTTATTTCAAGGAGCAGAGATGTTTGAAGTGGGGCTCCAGGGTAGTTTTGAGTATGTCAGCGGAACTTTTCTGAACAGCATGGAGGTCAGTACCGCATACACGGTACCCCGCCTGAATTTTCCCTTCCACAGCCTTGACCGAACACGCTTTTTTCTCAATGCCAGTACCCGGTATCGATTCAGCTATGCCCAGAGTACGCAGGAGAATTTCACGATCAACACTAATTTTCGATTTAATAATCAAATAGAAGTCCGGCATCGCCCTCAAATGGTCAGTTTGTTTGACCTGATTGAGCTGGACTGGCTGGATGCATCGGCCAGTTCTGAATTTGAACGAAATCTTCGGGATCGTTTTGATGACATCATAGTTGAGCGTATCCTGGAAGATTTTAACCCGCAGTTTAGCTCAATCACACGATATACGTTTCGTTATGCCCGTACCGATCTTATTAAAAGGAATTATGGTTTTTATGGCGAAACCTCAGTTGAAGTAGGTGGTACCATCCCCTTTTTAATGGACCGTTTCATCTTTGATGCCCCCGATATTCAAGGTACGGTTCCTTCACTAAGCCTGAGCGACGGATCTCTCAGCTACAGTCAGTTCGTCCGCTTTACGTTTGATTACAGAAACTATACGCCCGTTATGAATAATGGCGTTTTTGCCTGGAGAGGATTTTTCGGTTATGCGCATGCTTTTGGGAAAAACCCTCAAATTCCTCTTAACCGTCGTTTTTTTGCCGGCGGGAGCAACGATATACGGGGCTGGCCGCCTCTGCGGCTGGGACCGGCTGATCTTAGTTCCGGCGATGGAGAAGTACCTATAAACGGCGGAGACATTAAACTTGCCGGTTTTCTTGAATATAGACATACGCTCTTGCACTCTTTCTTAAATACCGATTGGGCCGTTGCCGGTTTTACGGATTTCGGAAACATCTGGTATGGCCCCCGAAGCAGTTTTGAGGAGGGTAAGTTTTATTTTGATGCGTTTTTTGAGCAGATTGCGGTTGGATCCGGATTTGGAGTTCGCTTAGACTGGGATTATTTTGTCTTTCGGATTGATGTTGCATACCGCATTCATGATCTTCAACGCGGATGGTTTCAAAACAGCAATCCCTACTGGCATTTTGGTATCGGCCATTCATTCTGATATCTACCATAAGACTGGTGTCTGATTATGTTACCGACAAAATTTTGGAATCGAATAAAATCTCATACGGAGTTAATCTATCAATCTCCTTTTTTGAAGCGATTGTCTCAGCTTGAACGCTACGAATTGCTGCAACTCAGCCACCGAAGGCGATACAAGGCCGGAGAGTTTGTTTATCATCAGGGAGATCCGGGTACAGGCATTTATTTTATTGAACAAGGATCGGTCGAACTTTCCTTTCAGAAGTCTCCCGATGTTGAAACCGTGGTGCTTACCGACTTGCATGCCCCGGAATCTTTTGGGGCTTTCAGTGTGGATTATCAAATTCGCCGAAAAGCCACCGCCCGGTGTATCACTGACTGTATTTTATTCGGCTTTTTTATCTCTGACTATCAAACATTGAGCAAACGCCATCCCCGTATTGCTCTTCGCTTTCTGGAAACCCTGAATGTCACCACCATCCAGCAATTGGATCACGCTGTATCTAAGAAATCTTCAGAAGACGACGAACTGGAAGCCTCGGCCCTCTTGTTTGAAACGTATGAATTGCCTGCAGAAAAGGCTGTAAACAATAAAATCCGCTAATATGAACTCTGAACAGGCCCTTCCTGCTGTAAAAAAAGGCCGAATTATTGATTTTTCCATTACCAAAGCCGCGTTTGAAGGTAAAGGCCTTGGTAAAGTTGGAGAATTTGCCATTTTTGTGAAGCATACCGCCCCCGGCGACCTTATTCGTGCCCGTATCATTCGAAAAAAGAAAAAGTTTGCTGAGGGAATCTTACTTGAGCTTCTTGAACCTTCAAGCCTTCGAGTCGAGCCCCTATGCAGACATGCCGGTGTTTGCGGTGGCTGTAACTGGCAGCACATCTCCTATGAACAGGAACTGCTCTTTAAGCAGGAACATGTCCAGGATCATTTCAGAAGAATTGGCGGCTTTGAGGATCTTGTTGCGGAAGAAGCTCTTGGAGCTCCGGAGCCGTACTATTACAGGAATAAGATGGAATACAGCTTTGGTGACCGCCGTTGGCTTACCGGAGAAGAAATTACCTCGGAGCGTGAAATCGAAAACAAAGACTTTGCTCTTGGCCTGCATGTTCCCGGACGATATGACCGGATCTTAAATCTTGAGGAATGCCACCTTCAGATTCCTGTTTCTTTTGAAATTATGGATGCGTTGAGGTCGTATGCCCTTGAGCATCACATCCCTCCTTACAATACGCACAAACATGAAGGATTTCTGAGAAATGTGATTATCCGGACTACCGTTCACACCGATGATCTGATGGTCAACCTGGTCACCGCTTCTGAAAGTCCCGAAATCATAGATCCACTTTTTGGATGGCTTAAAAAAACGTTTCCGGGCATTACCACCGCGATTCACACGGTAAATGCTACGCGTTCTCCCTCTTCCGACGGACATCCTTTTACTGTTCGGTGGGGACCCGGTTTTATTGAAGAGCA
>JASCXY010000241.1 GCA_030012235.1 Balneolaceae bacterium ANBcel3
TATTCAAGGACGGTTGTCAGAATACATTAAACTGAGGACAGATACACAAGAGAGCCGGGTAGAAGTAAATGCTGTTCTCAAACAAGATGGATCTGTCGCCATTTCCAATAATCACATTGGAATCAGTTTGGTGAATGTTGAAGAGGAAAAGCATGGCAAAGATCCGGCACGGCCGGCCAGCCAACTGGACGGGCGGTTTACTCAATCCAACCCGGAAGTAAATCTCTACTCGTATCTGTTGTTTTCCGCACATTTTTCGGACTATAAGGAGTCTTTGAAGGCACTCTCCCATGTAATTATGTTTTTTCAGGGCAGACATGTTTTTGAAAGAACCCGTTTTGCCTCTCTTGAAGCCCCTGTCGAACGACTGGTATTTGAACTTCAGTCATTGTCTTTGGAGCAACTCAACCATTTATGGGGTACCATTGGCGGAAAATATATGCCCTCTGTGGTGTACAAAATGAAAATGCTTGTTTTCAATGACGGGCAACCTCTGCAGACGTCCCATCCGGTCAAAGAAATCAACATCCATGCATCAGGAGTGATGAAATAATGGCACGCTTCGACACATTGTTCAGCATATCGCTATATCACCCCTTCTTTGAAGATGGGATTGCAAAGGGGATTTCACTGGTACCGGATGAAAAAACCAGGGGTGTAATGGATGCCTGTGGCTTGTTGTTTCGCACTACTGGCAAAGAGATACGGGTTTTAACCGAATTGGATACTGAAGCCATTGAAGCAAAAAAAATGAAACGGTTTCTTCCGGAAGGATTTCGTTTCACGTTTAAGTTAATGGTATCGAATCCACTTTTTTATACCATTACAGACACAAAAGGAGTGTCACTTTTTGAAAACTGCTGGCTATTTGATAATCATCAGCAAAGCCAGGGAGAAGAATCTCTGTTTTTGCATCCGGGTCCAACCGTTGACGAAGCAACATCGGTGTTGTTAAAAACAGGGAATACGGAATTTACCTATGAGTGGGATACGGATACAGAGGTGGGATCGGCATTTATCACAGACACGTCCGGCCGCTGTTTCATTTCACAGACGATAGATTCTTCAGAAGGAAAGACCCGGGCTACCTTTGATTTAAGCCGGCTGGAGCCAGACATCTATAACCTTCAGACAGGAACTACGATCCGGCCGATTTACTACGACAGAGCGCTAAATAGAGCCGATCCCATGATCGGTTTGGTACGTATAGGCGCAGAAACGGTGCCAGATCCGGCGTTTCGTTTATTGGACGAGGAACAATCCCTTAATCAACCGGAATTCAAGCTGAAATTTGATGCGATGAAGACCTTCTGGCGCTATCACATTATCAGCCGGTCAGGTATGGAAACGGCAAACCTCGCCCTTGAATCCGCTGAATATCCATTCAAAGCCACATCTCACGCCGGGCATCCAGAAACAGATCTCCTGTTTCAGTCAGAAGTCCCCATACCCATGACAGAAAAAGGAGTAAAGGATATCCATCTAAAAAAGAATAACGGAAGCATTGCCCGTCAGTTAATAGAGTCGCTGCCAGGGCCTGGGCCGGAGATTAGCGGGGAAGATCCGGAAGGATCAGAGACGTTGTATTCGGACATTTTTGTATACATCTAACCATCAATTAATACACCTTACATCATGGCAAGTACATATAAAACACCGGGAGTTTATGTTGAGGAAATATCATTGTTTCCGCCATCCATAGCCCAGGTAGAGACGGCAATACCTGCGTTTATTGGCTATACCGAGAAAGCGAAAGAAAAAAGAGCGGGGGATTTACATATGAAACCTGTTCGGCTGCGATCCATGGCAGAGTACAGAGAGAAGTTTGGGGGGGCGCCACCGGTGAATGTCCAATCGGTAAACCTCTCTGGAGATCACTCTATTATGGATTTTTCTCTTGAAGATGACTATGTATTGTATGATTCCCTTCGACTGTTTTTCAGTAATGGGGGGGGTGACTTTTTTGTAGTGTCTATTGGTGATTATCATAGCACACCTTCTAAAAACGATTTCCTGGCTGCGATTAAAGTTCTGGAAAAGCAGGAAGAGCCCACCCTGTTTGTCATTCCGGAAGCAACGTTACTGTCGGCGCAAGATTTGGGTGAAATTCAAAAGGCGGCACTGGCACAAGCCGCTGACCTCATGGATCGGTTTGTGATTTGTGACGTTAAAGAAAAAGACGGACTGGATGAAGACGTAAAGCAATTCCGAAAGCAAATAGGAAGCAGGGATTTAATGTATGGCGCGGCCTATTACCCATATCTGCATGCCAATTTGGGTAGGTCGATCCGGTATCGGGACATCAAAGACAAAGTAAAAAAATATGCAAGTCCGTTTGATTGGTCAGAGTTGGCGGATGCAGACGATGAAGAACTCAAAGAGTCGTTGAAAAAATTAAATAATGTGGTGGATAGCGGTAAGCATTTGTCAAAAAAAATATCCACATATAAACTCTCTAAAGATGTGAATACGCTTGAAGAGCTCTATGAGAAAGAGAAAGCCGCTTTTTTTTCGGACATTTCCGAGGGGAAAGCCAATGCAAGCATCAAATCGAAGTTTTCAGGTATGCTGGATACGGTTTATCAGCTGGCCAATCGATTTTTAGACAAACCGCTTGCAGCGGAATGGGAGAAAGACGACAACCCATTGTTTAATTTTGGTCAGCAGTTGACAGGAAACCAGCTTAAAGTAGAAATGAAGAAGCTTGTGATGCTGGATAACAGCGCCAACGAGAAGGTTCATTCCGATTTTCCAAGGCATGATCATGGTGGATTGACCTGGGATTTTGATGATTGGAAGCAAATATTCAATCAAACGGATAAAAGCGACAGTCTGTTTTCCTCTGAGGATAAAAAAGAGAATATGATCGCTGTGGAGCCGGTTGTAAGCAGTGTGTTTTATTCTATTGTGGAAGGTATCCGGGAGATTCTTGCGGAAGCCGAAGTTCTTGAAAAGCAGTTCGAGCAAGTAGTGATCATGGGATTGCCAGCACTGAAAAATGTACTTCAGACGCTGAGTAAAGACACGTCGCTCCTTCCGCCCGGTGCCGCTATTGCAGGTATTTATTCTGATATAGACAGGCGGAGGGGTGTATGGAAAGCACCGGCTAATGTAAGCCTGAATAGCGTGGTTGGCTTGAGCCAGACCATCGATGCAAAAGACCAGGCTTCCATGAACATTGACACCACTGCGGGGAAGTCAGTAAATGCTATAAGGGCATTTACCGGTCAGGGTAACATGGTCTGGGGTGCTCGTACACTTGCCGGAAACGATAATGAATGGCGATATATTTCGGTGCGCCGGCTCTTCAACATGATCGAGGAATCGGTGAAAAAATCAACATACTGGGCGGTTTTTGAGCCGAATAGTGCCAATACATGGGTAAAAGTACAAGCCATGATAGAAAACTATCTGAACCAGTTATGGCGGGCCGGGGCTTTGGCAGGATCAACACCGGATGAAGCCTTTTTTGTAAAGGTTGGACTGGGGTTAACCATGACGAACCAGGACATACTTGAGGGAAG
Organism: Balneolaceae bacterium ANBcel3; assembly: GCA_030012235.1. Classification (GTDB taxonomy): domain Bacteria; phylum Bacteroidota; class Rhodothermia; order Balneolales; family Natronogracilivirgulaceae; genus JASCXY01. The sequence goes on from JASCXY010000241.1 coordinate 3,525, forward strand.
AATGAATGTTGAAATCGGACTGGCTGTAGTT
>JASCXY010000242.1 GCA_030012235.1 Balneolaceae bacterium ANBcel3
TACTGCTGCCAGCCCGATTTCAACATTCATTCTGCCCTCAAGTATGTCCTGGTTCGTCATGGTTAACCCCAGTCCAACCTTTACAAAAAAGGCTTCATCCGGCGTTGATCCTGCCAAAGCCCCGGCCCGCCATAACTGGTTCAGATAGTTTTCGATCATGGCTTGTACTTTTACCCATGTATTGGCACTATTCGGCTCAAAAACCGCCCAGTATGTCGATTTTTTCACCGATTCTTCGATCATGTTGAAGAGACGTCGTACCGAAATGTATCGCCATTCATTATCGTTTCCGGCAAGTGTACGAGCACCCCAGACCATATTACCCTGTCCGGTAAATGCCCTTATGGCATTAACGGACTTCCCTGCGGTGGTGTCGATGTTCATGGAAGCCTGGTCTTTTGCGTCGATGGTCTGGCTCAATCCAACTACGCTATTCAGGCTGACATTAGCCGGAGCTTTCCATACACCCCTCCGTCTGTCTACATCAGAATAAATACCTGCAATAGCGGCACCGGGCGGAAGAAGCGACGTGTCTTTGCTCAACGTCTGAAGCACATTTTTCAACGCGGGCAATCCCATTACTACCACTTGCTCGAACTGTTTTTCAAGGATTTCGGCTTCCGCAAGAATCTCCCGGATACCTTCCACGATTGAGTAAAACACACTGGTTACAACCGGCTCGACAGCGATCATATTCTCTTTTTTATCCTCAGATGGATACAGGCTGTCACTTTTATCCGTTTGATTGAATATTTGATCCCAATCCTTAAATTCCCAGGTAAGCCCGCCATGATTATGCCTTGGAAAATCGGAATGAACCTTCTCGTTGGCGCTGTTATCCAGCATTACGAGTTTCTTCATTTCAGCCTCAAGCTGGCCTCCTGTCAACTTCTTTCCAAAAACAAACAATGGATTATCGTCTTTCTCCCATTCTGTTGCTAGCGGTTTATCCAAAAACCTATTAGCCAGTTGATATACCGTATCCAGCATACTTGAAAACTTCGACTTGATGCTTGCATTGGCTTTACCTTCGGAGATGTCCGAAAAAAACGCGGCCTTCTCTTTTTCATAGAGCTCTTCCAGCGTATTCACATCTTTAGAGAGCTTGTATGTGGATATTTTTTGGGATAAATGCTTACCACTATCCACCACATTATTTAATTTTTTCAAAGAATCTTTGAGTTCTTCGTCGTCTGCATCTGCCAGATCTTTCCAGTCAAAGGGACTTGCGTACTTTTTTACTTTGTCTTTGATGTCCCGATACCGGATCGATCTACCCAAATTGGCATGAAGATACGGGTAATAGGCCGCACCATACATTAGATTCCGGCTTCCAATTTGCTTGCGGAATTGCTTTACGTCTTCATCCAGTCCGTCTTTTTCTTTAACGTCACAAATCACAAACCGATCCATGAGGTCAGCGGCTTGTGCCAGTGCCTCCTTTTGAATATCACCCAAATCTTGCGCCGACAGAAATGTTGCTTCCGGAATGACAAACAAGGTGGGTTCTTCCTGCTTTTCCAGAACTTTAATCGCAGCAAGGAAATCGTTTTTTGAAGGTGTACTATGATAGTCACCTATAGACACTACAAAAAAGTCACCCCCTCCATTGTTGAAAAACAGTCGAAGAGAATCATATAACACATAGTCATCTTTAAGAGAAAAATCCATAATGGAGTGATCTCCAGAGAGGTTTACCGACTGGACATTCACCGGTGGTGCCCCTCCAAATTTCTCTCTGTACTCTGCCAGGGATCGCAGCCGAACAGGTTTCATATGTAAATCACCCGCTCGTTTTTCTTTCGCTTTCTCGGTATAGCCAATAAACGCAGGTATTGCCGTCTCTACCTGAGCTATGGATGGCGGAAACAACGATATTTCCTCAACATAAACTCCCGGTGTTTTATATGTACTTGCCATGATGTTTGGTGTATTTATTGATGGTTAGATGTAAACAAAAATGTCCGAATAAAACGTCTCTGATCCTTCCGGATCTTCTCCGCTTATCTCCGGCCCAGGCCCTGGCAGCGACTCTATTAACTGGCGGGCAATGCTTCCGTTATTCTTTTTTAGATGGATATCCTTTACTCCTTTTTCTGTCATGGGTATGGGGACTTCTGACTGAAACAGGAGATCCGTTTCAGGATATCCGGCGTGAGATGTGGCTTTGAATGGATATTCAGCGGATTCAAGGGCGAGGCTTGCCGTTTCCATACCTGACCGGCTGATAATGTGATAGCGCCAGTAGGTCTTCGTCGCATCAAATTTCAGCTTGAATTCCGGTTGTTTAAGAGATTGTTCCTCGTCCAACAAACGAAACGCCGGATCAGGCAACGCTCCTGCATCTATGCGTACCAGGCCGATCATGGGATCGGCTCTTTTTAGAGCTCTGTCGTAATAAAACGGCCGAATTGCAGTTCCTGCCTGAAGGTTGTAGATATCTGGCTCCAAATGGCTTAAATCAAAGGTAACCCGGGCTTTTCCTTCGGATGAATCTATCACTTCAGAAATGAAACAGCGGCCGGATATGTCTGTGATAAATGCGGATTCCATCCCTGTATCCGTATCCCACTCATAGGTAAATTCCAAATTTCCTGTTTTAAACAATACCGATGTTGCTTCGTCAACGGTTGGACCCGGATGTAAAAACAGAGATCCTTCTCCCTGGCTTTGCTGATGATTATCAAATAGCCAGCAATGTTCAAAAAGAGGCACCCCTTTTGCGTCTGTAATGGTATAAAATAGCGGCTTCGATACCATTAACTTAAACGTGAATTGAAATCCTTCCGGAAGAGACCGTTTCATTTTTTTTGCTTCAACGGCCTCTGTATCCATTTCGGTTAAAACCCGTACCCCTTTGTCCGTAGTGCGAAACAGTAAACCACAGGCATCCATTACGTCTCTGGTTTTTTCATCCGGCACCAACGAAATCCCCTTTGCCACCCCATCTTCAAAGAAGGGGTGATATAGCGATATGCTTAACAATGTGTCGAAACGTGCCATTATTTCATCACTCCTGATGCATGAATGTTGATTTCTTTGACCGGATGGGACGTCTGCAGGGGTTGCCCGTCACTGAAAACAAGCATTTTCATTTTGTACACCACCGAGGGCATATATTTACCGCCAATGGTACCCCATAAATGGTTAAGTTGCTCCAAGGACAATGACTGAAGTTCAAACACCAGTCGTTCGACAGGGGCTTCAAGTGAGGCAAAGCGGGCTCTTTCAAAAACATGTCTGCCCTGGAAGAACATAATTACATGGGAAAGTGCCTTTAAAGACTCCTTATAGTCCGAAAAGTGTGCAGAAAACAACAGGTACGAGTAAAGGTTCACTTCCGGATTGGATTGAATAAACCGCCCGTCCTGTTGACTGGCTGGCCGTGCCGGATCTTTGCCATGCTTTTCCTCTTCAATATTCACCAAACTGATTCCAATGTGATTATTGGAAATGGCGACAGATCCATCTTGTTTGAGAACAGCATTTACTTCTACCCGGCTCTCTTGTGTATCTGTTCTCAGTTTAATGTACTCTGACAACCGTCCTTGAATG
>JASCXY010000243.1 GCA_030012235.1 Balneolaceae bacterium ANBcel3
TAATGAAGAAAGAACCGTTCGACGAATTTATCGAGAGCATCAAACAAGCCGACAAAATCCAATAAGGTGAACTAAATGCTTCTCAAAGAATTATAATTTGAATTAGCAGGTATTTTCTTTTCTATTTTGAATCGGTGCTGGCAAATTTCACAAATGGTTGCAAGTTAAAAAAGTCACTTGCACTAGCCAAAGTGTTAGAATGATCAAAGTAAATTTTGATACCCTATCAACCTAAATTTCGCACGTAACAATCGCATCAACCGGGCGTGTGAGGCGTTTCCGTCCCAGGATAACTGGCTACCCACACCGGTTAAACGCAAACCGTTACGTGCTTTCCTTTGCGACACTCAAGACTATATCTCTCAGTAACTCAATGATATTATTTTGATCAACCGAATAAATCGGAGTGTGAGCCGGTCCGAATTAGTATCAATTCTTCATCATTAGATTCATAGATCAACAACCAGTCGGGCTCAATATGACATTCCCGAGTACCTTTATAGTTGCCAATTAACTTGTGATCTTTGTATTTAGGATTTAATGGCAAACCTTTTGACATGGTAATGATGACATCTTTAAACTCAGAGAAAGATTTACCCCGCTTTTTCATTTTTTTGACGTCTTTTTCGAATCGGTTGGTACGGGTAATCTTCTTCATTCGATATCAAGATTCTCGAAAAGTTGGTCCGGAGAATCAAATTCTTTTACGTTTTTTCGGGACTTAGCGTCAGAAATGGCCTTTTGTGTAGTTTCATTGGGGATTTTCATTTCAAAGGGCAGGCCCCGATGCAATTTAACCTGCTTGAAAAATATTCTTATGGCTTCAGTTGTATTGATCCCAAGCTGTTCAAATATTTGTTCGGTATCTTTTTTTAAGCCAGGTTCTACCCTTGCCCGAACTGTGGAGGTTTTAGTAGACATATTGTAGTTTGTTTTAGGTGAATATACGACTAATGTAGCACAATGGTGCTACAATTGCAACGCATATATGATCACTGAAGTATAAGGTAGTAAGCGGGTACCTCTACTATTGCTACTAACTACTTGTCAATTAGCATCTTATATTCTATTTACGGAATGCGCACGTAACAATCGTATCAACCGGGCGTGTGGGGCGTTTCCTCCCCAGGATAACCGGCTGCCCACGCCGGTTATGCTTGGCCGTTAGTGGCTATCCATTTGACAAGTAAAAAGACATCGTGTTGTTGGGCACAATTCTGAAATCTATTTTTCTGCTCTAATTTCGTTATATTTTTATATAACCCTTCAGGCTATGAACAACTTAGCCCATATAAAACATACGATTAAGCCCATTCTTCTTAAGTATGGCATTCAAAAAGCAGGTATTTTTGGATCTGCTGCCAGAGAGGAAGGTTCTCCACGAGATGTGGACATCTTGGTCAAAATCGATAAACGCATTAGTTTACTCCGTTTTATCGCTATTCAACAGGAACTTGAAGACGCATTGGGCATGAAAGTAGACTTGGTTGAATATGACGCCTTAAAACCAGCCCTTAAATCGGATATCCTCAAAGAAGAAGTTTCTGTTTTATGACCACGCGAAATCCAAAGGTCTACCTGCTAGATATTCTCGAGCGCATCAATCATATTGAATCTTATATCGAAAATGTTGACGAGGACTCCTTTTTTAGCAATGTCGAGAAACAAGACGCTGTACTACGCAGACTTGAAATAATTACTTCAAATTACAACATCTAAGGATTGTTGACAGTTTTAATAAACGACTCTGCCACAGGCCAATATCCGAACCCGGAGTTGAAATTAAGTCGAAAACTTACTTTGTTTAATGGAGTATATACATTTATTGGAGAGTATACATTATCCCCTAAATAGCTTGTTGATATGCCTAAACTAACATCACTTATCCTAACATTTTTACTTGCTGCAACCATCCCGGTTATAACCCTGGCTCAGTCGCAACAAGTTGAGCTCTTTGATACCGGCTATTCTGAGCGAATATATGACATAAAAATTATCGGAGATGACCGCATTCTGGCGGTTGGTTCCAATGGCTTGATCCTCATATCCGACGATAGTGGCCAAAGCTGGGAAAAGTACGATAGTTCAGATTCCTATTATTATCATAAAATTTTATTTGTTGATGACTCTATCGGCTGGATACAGGGTCCAGATAAGCTACTCATGACAATAGATAGTGGTAGCAGCTGGACCGACATAACTCCCGACTTATCTGAACCATACCGGCAGTATGACATTTCTTTTATCGATGTAAATACCGGTTGGATCTACGGTCAACACGAAATGGAGTTTGCAATTTACCACACCTTCGATGGTGGTGATAGCTGGAGCAAACTCGGTGCTCAGAAATCAACGCCAGTCCATGATAAAAAACAAATGTCTCCGGAAGTCATGCTATCTTTAGCTCCAACTGCAGGTATTCAGTTTTTAGATGAAGATACTGGTTGGAGCTACCTATTCAATGCACTTGCGCGAACATCAGATCAGGGAGAGAACTGGGAAATAGTTGAAATTGACCAAAGTTATATCAGAGATATGTATTTTGCAGATAGTCAAAATGGTTGGTTTTTAGGAAATGTACCGATTTCCAATTTCCGATTTGAGGGCAATATTTTTGCAACTATTGATGGCGGTGAAACCTGGGAATCTCAACTTGCTCAGGATGGTATGCTCTCAGCCATTAGTTTTCATGATAATAATCATGGATGGGCTTTAGGTAATTTCAGGCAAGTATATTTCACAAATAATGGTGGAACTAACTGGTATGCAGTAGAAGATACCCTCATTAATGATTATAGCACCGTTTCTATAGCTGCGACTGACGAAACTACCGCGTGGATAACCACAAATGAAGGAGTATTACTCAGAGTTACCAACCCTGAATTAATTACACCAGCGGATGCAGAACCAGATATCGCGCAACGTATATCATTAAACCAGAATTACCCCAATCCCTTTAACCCGGTAACAGTAATTTCATTTGAACTTTCCGAAGCGCAACCGACACAGCTTAGCGTTTATGATGTACTCGGGCGGAAGATTGAAGTGCTAATTGATACCAACTTACCATCCGGGTCGCACTCTGTTAGTTTTGATGCTACAAACCTTTCCAGCGGTATCTATTTGTATAAACTACAGGTCGGCAGTCAGCTTCTTACCCGAAGCATGACATTGATCAAATAAATCATCACACGATGGTATGTTCAGACCAGAAGTAGTGGGAATACAAAAAAGAAACCCCATGTAAAAGTCAGTTACAAGGGGTTGTGAAATTGAAATGGTGGAGGTGCGGGGAGTCGAACCCCGTCCATAAACATGCATGATTTCACGCACGGCGCTTGCACCCTATCCATAATTTCCCACATTATTTTCTATAAAGGCCAAGCCCATTAAACGCGAGGCCGTTATACCACACATTATTACCCCAGTCGTAAGCTATTTCTCTGGTAATTCAGATAGTTTAATTCGGACATATGCACCATGTTTTTTG
>JASCXY010000244.1 GCA_030012235.1 Balneolaceae bacterium ANBcel3
GTTGTGTTTCATACTAGAACAGCATTGAAAAAAGAAAATCAACAATGAAAAGATCCTATTACTCGAATAGCATACAAAATTTTTTACTTGACAATGATTCGAGCATTTTAGGTGAATTAACTGCTAATCATAGCAATCGAACTCTTGAAGAATTACAAATAAATGCTTGGAGAAAGCAGATTGAATTACTCAAGAATCAGCTCAAGGACTTAAAGGGTAAAATATATTTTGAATTTGCCATTCCCAGAATGGGTAAGCGAGTAGACAATATCATAATAGTGGAATTGCAACAAAAAAATGAACAGTAAGTTAAGCCACTCATGCAGCTTGTTTATGTGACAGTTGGATTTCGACTTCAGCCGGGGTTCGATAACCGAGTCCCGAATGCAGTCGCTTACGATTGTACCAGATTTCGATAAATTCAAAAATGGCTTGCCGGGCTTGTTGGTAGTCTCGATACTTGCCCGGTATTTCCAGTTCTGCTTTGAGCGTTTTAAAGAAACTCTCTGCCGGTGCATTGTCCCAACAATTACCTTTACGGCTCATACTTTGGGTAATTCGTTTTCCGGGGTTCAACAATTTGGTGAACTCCTCGCAGGCATACTGAATGCCACGATCCGAATGAAAAAGCAAATCCCGGCCTATAGGTCGCCTCTGACAAGCTTGTTTGAAGGCAGCCACACTGGTTTGTCCGGCACTCAAGTTCTTTGACAACGACCATCCCAGAATTTGGCGATCGGCCAAATCCATGACCGTGGTCAGATATAACCAGCCTTGCTGGCTTGGGATGTAGGTGATATCACTGACCCAAACCTGCCCCAGCCGGCGGGGTGAAAAATGGCGATCCAGCAAATTCGGCGCTACCGGACGATCGTGTTTGGAATCGGTAGTTACGACCCATTTGCGGCGAATCTTACTGGCAATGCCCATTTTTTGCATGAGTCGGGCTACACGGGGACGACTGGCTTGAAAGCCTTGACGAAGCAATTGCTGATGAATACGCGGCGATCCATACTTCTTCTTTGAGCCGTCCCAGATTTTAAGAATTCTGGTTTTCAGCTTTTGGTTTTCCAGGACTCGTAGTGACGGCGGACTGGTTAACCAACGGTAATAACCGCTACGGCTGACCCCGAATACCTTCGACATCTTCTCAATGGGATATAAGTGCTTATAATCAGCCATAAATTGATAGATCACCCATTTTTCTTGGAAAAGATGCCGATGGCCTTTTTTAAGATATCGCGCTCCATCCGCAAATCTTCATTTTCTTTCTTGATCCGATCCAGCTCTTGCTGATCTGCAGATTGCTTTTCAACACCCTGACCGGGAAAACTGGTGTCTTTGTCATCGTGATACTCCCTTCGCCAGCGATAAATCAATTCGCTGCGAAGGCCCAGTTCCTCGGCTAATTCCTTGATGTTTTCACGAACATAACTTTGCTGGATCACATCGAGTTTGTATTCTTTACTATATGATTTTCTTCGCTTTATCGGTTTCATTGGGTATATGGTCATGGTTTGGTGTTCTGCTCCAATTTATGACTTAACCCTCTGTCCACAAAAATGTAGCAACTTCATAGTTAATGATGTAATTTTTGTTGTTGAATTCAAAGTAGGTGAAGGTGGATACGAAAAACACGCCATTGAACAAGTGATTGACTACACAATTGACCTTAAAAATTTTCACGAAGGCAGTCATCACACAAAACTCATACCTATTTTAGTAGCTACTAATGCCTCAATTATAAATCAAACAAGCAGAGATATATTAATTTATAAGACGGCTGCAAAAACCAACAAAGACAATCTTTTAAATACTATTCAAATCTTCGTTAATAGCGATAATATACCAATTGATATAGAATATTGGGAAAAGTCTATTTACAAACCTACTCCGACAATAGTGGAAGCAGCACAAGCTTTATACAAAGGACATAATGTGCAGGAAATCACACGATCTGACTCGGGAGCCATAAATCTTTCAAAAACGGCAAATAGTATTAACGCAACTATAGAGAAATCTAAACGCGAAAATATAAAATCAATTTGTTTTGTAACCGGAGTGCCAGGAGCAGGCAAAACCTTAGCAGGGTTGAATATAGCCGTTGAAAGAATGAAAGCAGATGAAGATGAACATGCTGTTTTTTTATCAGGAAATGGACCTTTGGTTGATGTACTTAGAGAAGCGCTCACCAGAGATGAATATTTTACAGCAAAGCAAAACGGAAATAAAATCACTAAGAAACAAGCTGCTATTAAAGCAAATGCTTTCATTCAAAATATCCACCACTTTCGAGACGACAACTTACTTTCAGACAAAGCACCAATCGAGAAAGTTGTAGTATTTGACGAAGCACAAAGGGCTTGGACAAAAGAACAGGCGAGTTCTTTTATGCGAAGAAAAAAAGGAATAGATGATTTTAACATGTCAGAACCTGAATTTTTAATCGAGGTTATGAACCGCCATTTTGATTGGTGCACTATTGTCTGTTTAATTGGAGGTGGCCAGGAAATTAACACAGGTGAAGCAGGCTTGGAAGAATGGATAAATTCTTTAAGAAATCATTTTGCAGATTGGAATGTCCACTATTCAAACTCAATTTTAGAAAGTGATAATTATTTAAAATCCCAAGAATCCAAACAATGGCTAGTTAACAATGGAATTAGTGAAACAGATTTACATCTTGCAGTTTCAGTGAGATCTTTTAGATCTGAAAAATTGTCAAACTTTATTCATGAGTTATTAAATGTCAACATAGACAACTCTAAACAGATTTATTCAGAAATAAAAGACTCATATCCAATCGTTTTGACCAGAGAACTAGAAAAGGCAAAAAGTTGGTTACGCCAACAAGCGAAAGGTAGTGAACGTATTGGATTGATTAGTTCATCAGGTGCAAGAAGACTTAGACCAATTGGCATAGATGTCAAAAATGAAATATCTGCACCAAATTGGTTTTTAAACAATAGTCAAGATATCCGTTCTTCTTATTTTTTGGAAGAAGTAGCGACAGAGTTTGATATTCAAGGACTTGAAATTGATTGGGCTTGTGTGGCATGGGGAGGCAATTTTTATATGAATAGTAAGTCTTGGAAATACCAAAGTTTCAAAGGGACTAAATGGCAAAACATAAACAAAGAGTTAGATAAAGAATATTTGAAAAACACTTATCGAGTTCTTCTTACACGAGCTAGACAAGGTATGGTATTATACATTCCTAAAAGCAGTGAAATTGATCAAACTCGACCCAAGAAATTTTACGATCAGACATTCGAATATTTGAAAGAAATCGGAATAAAAGAAATTGAATAAAAAGTACGAAAACACAACAAAAGCTATAAGCAATTGGGGTTTAGGCGATTAAATGAAAAATAGTAAATAAAATAAAGGTAAGTGCTAAACTGAAAAGTTAGGACAAGAAATCCCCAACTGCTCATAGCCAAAACGTTG
>JASCXY010000245.1 GCA_030012235.1 Balneolaceae bacterium ANBcel3
GAAGCACCGCCACCGTTGTAGAGCATATCACCCCGACCCACTAACTGATCAGCACCCATGGTATCCAAAATGGTTCTTGAATCGATTTTGGATGCCACCTGGTAAGCTATCCTGGCCGGAAAGTTCGCTTTAATCGTTCCGGTAATAACGTTTACGGAAGGCCTTTGAGTCGCCACAACCAGGTGAATACCCACGGCACGTGCCAGCTGTGCCAGCCGTGCAATAGGTTCTTCTATCTGCTTGCCGGCCGTCATCATCAAATCCGCCAATTCATCAATAATCACAACAATGTAAGGCAAATATCTGTGGCCTAGCTCTTCTTCAAGTACACCGCTTTTGAATTTTTTGTTATACGAAACGATATCACGTACCATTCCCATTTTTAATAGCTCATAGCGGCTGTCCATTTCCTTGCAAACACTGTTTAGTACCTGGAGAACCTCGCTGGTATCCGTAATAATCGGTTCTGTGGCGTTCGGAAGTGTTGCCAAAAAATGATTTTGAATATTCCTGAACAGAGAAAGTTCAATTTTCTTGGGATCTACCATGACAAACTTCAGGTCGTCCGGGTGGCATTTATACAGCAAGCAGGTAATTATGGTATTAATTCCCACGGTCTTTCCCGAACCGGTTGCTCCGGCCATCAGCAAATGGGGTAGCCGGGCGAGGTCCACCATAAAGACCTCGTTTTCGATGGTGCGTCCGAAAGCTACCGGAAGAGCCATAGTCGTTTCGGCAAACTTCCTGGTATTAATCAACGAACGGATATAGACCACTTCTTTTTTCTTGTTCGGAACTTCGATACCAACCGCTGATTTACCGGGAATCGGCGCAATGATGCGAAGCCCTTTGGTTGCCATAGCCATTTTAAGGTCATTGGCATAGCTTTCGATCTTGCTAATTTTGACATCGGGAGCCGGTTGAAGTTCATACAAAGTAACCGTTGGACCAACAACGGCTTCAATAGCCAGTATATCAATACCATGACGATTGAGCTTATCCAGAATAATCATCTTATTCTGATTGATCTCCTCGTAGTCTACGTCGCCTCCTTCGTTCGGAGCCTTGTCAAGCAGATCAAGTGTTGGAAAGGTATATTTGATCATCGGCTTTTCAACTTGCTTTTTCCGCTCTCTTTCCAACTCCTTGCTTCCGGCCTCCTCGTCCGGCCTTCCCCGGTACACTTTAATATCCAAATCTTGCTCGGATTCTTCCGGCTCGGATTTTTCTTTTTCCAGAACAGCCCGCGGAGGCCGGTCTTCGGGCATTTCCTCCTCTTTTCGCTTACTAGTCTCTTTGTCCCTGGATTCAGAAACCAGCCGTTCCCAGCGCTTTTTCTTTGCCTCTTCATCTCCGGACTTATCTGCGCTCTCTGAACCATTCTCTGTTGCAGGACTCTTCTCGTCCTGCTGCTCGTTTTCTTTACTTTTTCGGAAAAACAGAGAAGTAATTGAGTTCCAGACATTTTTAACCGGTGCCAACATACCGGACATTTCTTTTTTCAAAAGAAGCAATACGGCAATAGAAGAAAGGCTTCCCAGGATAATAATCGGACCAAACTGACCGGTTAAGCTTCTTAAAACATATGCTATGGCTACACCGCTTGCCCCCGACCAGTTTGCTGATATAAGATCAAATTCATTATGAAGCCAGCCAAAAATCGATGAAAGCAAAAGCATGACAAAAACCACGTACAGAATTTTCCCCGAATGCACACTTAGCGGCCTGTGTCGAAAAATAGTCCATCCTGTGAACATCATGATTCCAATGAGCAGCATAGACATGAAGCCAAACAACTGTCGAACAAAAAAATACGATATATAGGCTCCAAGCGGGCCAAGACCGTTTTGAATTCTTAGAGCCGGGCCCTGTGTGACATCTAAAAGCTTAAAAAAGCCCGTGCTTTTTATAATAGCATAGTCCTCGCTCCGAAATGTCAAAATACTGATACCGATAGCGACAGCAATCGCCATAATGATAATTCCCAGAAGCTTTTGTTTTCGCTTCAAGGTAAAAACACGCTGATGTTCATTTTCCTTTTCTTTCATATATACAAAACCAATGTTCTACCACTACAGCAAACCCGTTGCATGCTGTGGCTGAATATCATCGAATATAACCGCCCTTCACGAATACGATCTTGCCACTCCTCAAAATCAGGAAGATTTATAAAAAGGCAGCCGGGTAATTTCTGCCGGAATTATTTTTTCGTTCATGTGTATATATACAGGTGTACCCGGACTCATGTCCATTTTTGAATCTAAATAACCTAAACCAATGGGCTTGTCCAGGCTCATTGAAAGCGTACCGCTTGTTACCGAACCTATTGGATTCCCGTCCTGGTCGTGTATGGTATGGCCATTCCTTGGAATACGTTTCTCAGCACGTATGATAAACCCGCACATTTTCTTTTTCACCCCTTCCTTTTTCTGCTTCAGCAACGCTTCTTTACCTTTAAAGTCGGAGGCCTCCCATTTCAACAGCCAGTTCAAGCCCGCTTCCAACGGCGTTATTTCTTCGGAAATATCGTTGCCATACAACATCAGGCCTGCCTCAATGCGTAAGGTATCGCGCACGGCCAGGCCACAGGGCATTAAACCTTCATCCTTTCCTGCTTCCATGATTCGCTCCCACAAATCACACGCGTTAACATGCCGGATATTACAATACAGTTCGAATCCTTTTTCACCGGTATACCCTGTATTTGACACCAAAATATTGTCATAGTCTGATACCTGCATGGACCGAAACTCAAAAGGCGGAATAGCGGATACCTTGTCCCTCGTTATATTTTCCAGAATTTGGGCAGATAACGGGCCCTGCAAGGCAATAATGGCAATTTCTTCGGATAAATTACTAACCTCGGCACGACCTCGATTAACTTCTTTGATCCAATTAAGATCTTTTTCAATATTTGATGCGTTGATTACCATCATATACTCATTGTGAGCCAGACAGTAAAGCAGCAAGTCGTCGATAACACCTCCGTTATCCCGGCATAAGAGCGTATACTGCGCCATCCCTGGTTTCAGCCGGGACGCATCGTTGACGGTCAGCTCTTGTACAACCTCCAGTGCCAGATCGCCTTCAATTAACAACTCACCCATATGAGAAACGTCAAACATTCCGGCATGATTTCGTACGGCCTCATGCTCTTCACGAACAGAGTGATATTGAACCGGCATTTCAAAACCGAAAAAATCAATCATCTTTGCTTTATACGAACGATGTATCTCAAACAACGGGGTTCTCTTCAGCATACGCGCAAGATTATAGAAGTGATGGACGTTTTTAACCTTTTACTTGTAAGTGAAAGCAAATGATAACAGCCGCTCTTTCAGAATCTGAAATCGTTCTAAAAAAAGGCGCTATCGTTGTAATTTACGCTTTCACCCATCAAACATCATGAATAAAATA
>JASCXY010000246.1 GCA_030012235.1 Balneolaceae bacterium ANBcel3
AAGTCTAATGACTTATCAATCACAATGACACCACCATTTTCTTATGAAATCGATTATGTCATAGAGATATAAGTATTTCAGAACTAATGCATTCCCTAAATTTGTTCCTGAATTTTATTCCCGAATTTTTGGAAACTTCGTTTTAGTTCTGCCTCTGACATAGACTTCAGCCTTCGAGGGGGTACTCCCAGATGATAGTTGGTAAAATTGTTGAGCGCTTTCTCGTCAGGCAGGCTGTGAGCCAATGCAATTTCGAGGTTTGAATATCGCCTGTCGGATCTGAGTTGATGGATGATACTTTTCAGGCGCATGTAATCCAGTACTTTCAGCGGACGCACCTGGTAATGTCTTAAGAATTTATAGGCAAATTTCTGTGGATGGTCAAATCCCATGATATTTGACCACTCTACTACTCTGGCAACATGCGAAAGATTTGCCTGTAATACGTCTATTGCCTGATGAATCTCTGTCTGGTGATGTTTCATCCTTACTCAAGAAGTAATATGCCTTATGAGAAAAAATCGAAATCCAATAACCGGGTATATTTCGAGAATCTTTACCGGTTTTGAAGCATACGGCTCATTTCGGCCGCTTTATTGCTCGTTGTCGTATCAAACGAGCCTCTCTGAATGGGTACTTTGAAAACGGCCTAAAGTATTCTTCCAGATAGCTATATAGTAATCTATTTATGCCTTGAATGCTTCATAAAATGACACCTCCGGGAAAAAGCTTTATCCTCCCAAAACACCCACGCCTCTATGATAATTATAAACAACTATATAGGCAAATATTCTTATCCTCAACTTAAAAAAATGTTTTCGTTATTTTCCGGTCTGTTTTAGACCTCTATAGTTGAATTTTATTAAATCCCGGAGTCTCATATTGGCTATTTTCCACCAATTCATCCTAAAAGCGCCCCTTCCGGGAAAAAAACCAAGCACAAATCACTCGTCCAGGTTTTCCATCAGGTCTTCTTCTGTGACTATGCAACGAACCCCATTCTCAGGAACATCCAGTCCTGTAAGCCATACCAATGAATTAAAGAGAAATTTTCTAAAATTTTCATCACCCCAGTTTTCATGAAAATGTCCACCGGTAAAACCATAGCCTCTCCCGCCGTCTTTCCGCTCAACAGCCCATGATACGATTTCGCTTTTTCCTTTATTTTCAACAATGTGATCATACGGGCCATGAGGCCACACATAAGGACCGTCACGGACTTCATCGGATGGAGTGTCTACAAGAAGGGGGGTAACTCCTACTTGATCCTCCCGAAACCGTATACTAAAGTACCATTCATCACGAACCGAAAATGGCTCAACACCACGCAGTATGGGGTGATTGGGCAAGTTGGAAAAATCAGGTGTCCAAAACGGATTTACAGAGTAGTAGGTTTCGTAATGTCCGCCGATCCAATCCATGAATTGTTCTCCTCCATCATCTTTGGGTACTTCTACAGCATAATGCATTGCACCCAGACTCATGCCACGGTCAATGTGACGTTGAATCAAGGCGAGTCGATCTTCCTGGATAATGGGATGCCCCCCTCCACCATCCATGAACAAATGGACAGCATCGGCCGTATCAAAAACAGCATCATCTTCGGGCCACCCATCGAAGTACATGCTGACTTCAAGACCAGGTAATCCACTTAGGCAACGCTCCATAAGCAAAACCCCTGCCCGGTGTTCATGCTCCCCCGTTTGATGGCTTGCTTCTCCGGCGATCAAAACGAGATGCCTGGTTTGTTCTTTTTCGATATTCTGGCATCCTAAAAGAATCGTAGCCAGAGCAACAATGGATATTCCTGCAATTTGTTTCATTTTACTGTTGTTTTGTTACCGGTAGCAAATCGTCTTTTCATAATACAACTTTTAGACTTTTTATATAAATCCGGTTAACACCTAATACAGTAACGGGTGCTTTTTGCTAAAAGGCCTTTCATTCAGTGAATAATGAACGTTTTTTCTTCTCTCATGAACAATTTCTCACTCCGGCCGTCTAAATGAACAAAGGATCACTGCAGATGATTTAATCATTCACTTAAGTTTTAACCGGATACCATACCATGTTTAAAACATATCTAACATATCTAAAAGCATCGGCTATTATAGCACTTCTTCTTTTTTTTAGTGCTGAAGCGACAAACGCCATCACGAAGGTCCAGCCTGTGAGGGAACGGCCTGCACCGGAAGCTCCTTTTAATTCCGACACACGGCTCATTCATCAACTGCCGGATCTTACTACTGAACAGCGGAATCAGCTTCATACCCTTATGGTGGAGCGCAGAGCTGAAATCAGCCACCTTCATTCATTGTATCAGAATGACCGCATCGATCAGCAGACGTTCCGAACGCGTTCAAAAGAACTCCTTGAGGCACACCAAAGCAAGGTAAAAGACATCCTTTCGGAGGAACAGTGGACCGCTCTCGAGGAGTTAAGAACTTCACAAAGGACCGCCAACAGAGCGGGATTCCAGGCGTATCATCTTACCCGTATGGAACTTGCTGCAGAGGAACTTGGCCTGGACTCAAATACACAGAGTGACCTGGCGGAAATCATCAAACAACATCAACATAAACGATCCGAAGCAAGAAGCAATTTGTCCGAACCTCGCCGTATGGCTCGTATGAATTCTGAAACCCGGAAAGAAATGCTCATGCTTCAATTGTCCATGCAGGATGAAATTCGTGCTCTTCTTGGAGATGAAAAATATATCGAATGGCGGGCGCTGGTATCTTCACACTCCCGCCATGGAAATAACCGGATGTACAATAACAACCGGCTTACAAGACCGCCAGCAGATAGATCGTTCAGGAATTCCTCTTCAAACCGCCCTGGCAGCCGCAGATTTTAAATGATCGCGGACATCTTCCTTCTATAAAACACAAAAAGGCTCCCAAAGGGAGCTTTTTTTTTGGATGAAACCAGCCACAGCACCCGGCTGCAAGCCATCGATTTTAATAAAACATCCCTGCTCTTTCTACTTTCCTGTTTGTATATTCACTACACAGATCAGACAGAGCCAGCGCCTGCCTGCGAATGATGAGCCAAGTACGCTGATAATCCCCGCTTTTTGACATGCATCTCTTTGCTGAAATTGCATTTCCGACGGCTAACCGCCAAAATTTTACCTACCGGATACCCGATAAGGTCCCGGTTGGAGATGCTTTTCTTGCTGCAGATGCGGATGCCCCTTCCAAAAACACCCCGAAAACGATCCAAAAGGAAGAGATTCAACCCGGAATGAGAGTCTGGGTTCCACTGAAGAACCAAATGTCCATTGGAATGGTGGTATCTGTCCACGAAAACCGGCCCGCTTTTGAAACACGGAAAATTGCCTGCGTTCTTGATTTGAAGCCGGTTCTTAAGGAGGA
>JASCXY010000247.1 GCA_030012235.1 Balneolaceae bacterium ANBcel3
TTTCGCTACTTTATATCCATCGATAGAAAAGAGCTTAATTTTTTTATCGATGATCTGCGTCTGTACTTTATCCGGAAGCTGATCCCACAGCTCGTCTTTATCATACGGACTGTTCACAAGGAATGTGGCTCCATCAGCAGCATAACGCAGCATATCCATTCTTTCCACAAAACGGAACTGATGACATGCAATGAAATCGGCCTTATCAATGAGGTAGGCAGATCGAATAGGTTCAGGGCCAAATCGCAGATGCGATGTGGTCATGGCACCGGACTTTTTGGAGTCATATACAAAATACCCCTGAGCATAGTTGTCCGTGTTTTCACCAATGATCTTGATAGAGTTCTTGTTTGCACTAACGGTTCCATCAGCACCAAGGCCGTAGAACATGGCCTGGTAAATTTTCCCGGATGGCTTCAATGCATCAACCGCCTGATCATTCCATTCAATGCTCGTATTGGTAATATCGTCCTTGATACCTATCGTAAAATGGTTTTTTGGCTTATCCTGCAACATTTGCCTGTAAATGGCTGCAATCATTGGAGGAGTAAACTCTTTGGAAGAAAGGCCATAACGACCCGAAAGTACCGACGGATTCGTTTCAAAAATCTGATGCTCTTCCTGCTCATTTTCTCTCAGGGCGGTAATCACATCCTGATACAGCGGTTCACCTGAAGCTCCGGGCTCTTTGGTTCGATCCAATACCGTCAGATGTCGAACCGTTTTTGGAAGAGCTTTCAGGAACATGGAGATATAGAAAGGTCGATACAGACGAATTTTCAACACTCCAACCTTTTCTCCGGCTGCATTCAGTTTCTCTACCGTTTCGTGAACGGTTTCTGCTCCTGATCCCATCAGGATAATAACACGATCCGCATCTTCAGCACCATAATACTCATATAAAGCGTACTTCCGACCGGTAATCTGAGCAAATTTATCCATGGTTTTTTGAACAATGGATGCACATCGGTCATAGTACACATTCGCTGCTTCTTTAGACTGGAAGAAGACGTCCGGATTTTGAGCGGTTCCGCGAATTACCGGCTTGTCCGGAGTCAAGGCTCTGTTACGATGCTCAATAACCAGATCATCATCGATCATAGCCCGCATATCGTCCAGAGTAATCTGTTCTATTTTCTGAACCTCATGCGATGTCCTGAACCCATCAAAGAAGTGAATAAAAGGTATGCGGGACTCCAGCGTAGCGGCATGTG
Organism: Balneolaceae bacterium ANBcel3; assembly: GCA_030012235.1. GTDB lineage: Bacteria > Bacteroidota > Rhodothermia > Balneolales > Natronogracilivirgulaceae > JASCXY01. Next base: position 1,215 of record JASCXY010000247.1, read on the forward strand.
CAATCATCGCCATGTCCATGGCCTCCTGAACACTGTTCGAACAAAGCTGTGCCATTCCGGTCATCCGCATCGCCATCACGTCCCCGTGATCTCCAAAAATGGAAAGAGCATGGCCCGCTACCGTTCTCGCGGCTACGTGAATTACGGTTGGCGTAAGCTCCCCGGCAATCTTATACAAATTCGGCATCATGAGCAAAAGCCCCTGAGAAGCCGTAAATGTGGTGGATAAAGCACCGGACTGAAGGGCACCATGAACGGTTCCTGCAGCACCAGCTTCACTCTGAAGTTCTATAACTTCAGGTACGGTCCCCCAAATATTCTCTTTTCCGGCCATTGCCCATGCATCGGACCACTCTCCCATCGGAGAAGCCGGGGTAATAGGATAAATTGCGATAACCTCATTGACATGGTGCGCTACATAAGCCGCAGCTTCATTAGCGTCAATAGTTACTAGCGGACGTGTCATATAAACCTATAAATTCGTTGTCAAAAATATTAACTGATTTGGAAAAACCTTTCAGAAATAGTCGGTTTTCACCTTGAACGCTTTTCCTTTTTCAGATCCATTTACGGCTGGATAGAAAAATTTCACTTTTTCGGATCATTCCGTCGCTCGACCCTTATTAAATTCATAAATAATAATAAAAAAAGGGCATTAATGTGACGATCTTTTTTGAAGAAAGCGCACCCCAAAGATATTCAATATTTTTATAAGTGTGAACCAATTATCATATTTCCTGTAATATTCTTTAATAATCTGTTTAACATACCTTTAAAACGACACTTTAGCCCAAGCACATAAAAAACAGTTAATAAAGGCCCTGTTTTTGACGGCATTTTTCTCTAATTCGAACCTTTTTTTGTCTGAAATGAAACGCAAAATCCTGTTTATTTTCATCCTTTTTTCACCGTTATGCGGCTTCTCGCGGGATTACCAGATACAAAATATCTCTATAGATGCACAAATTCGCTCTGATGGTTCGGTGCACTATGCGGAAACCCGCCATTTTGATTTTGATGGTGCATATTCAGAAGCATTTTTCACAGTTTCCCTGGATGGCTTCGATTACATTGAGGATATCCGGGTGTATAAAAACGGAACTCCACTGATAAATGAACGATCCGAAGAAACCGGCACCTTTCGCGTCGACCGCTTCGAAGACTACCTTGAAATTGCCTGGCCGATAGAAACCGAAGAGGAACCGATACAAACGTACACAGTAACATATGATTTGCTTGGAGCACTTCTAATTGGAGCCGATCATGCCGAATGGTTCTGGACGTTTATTTCTGACAACCTGGACAGAGTGCCCGGAGATGTCGACATTTCCATCACTTTTCCTGAACCCATCGCTGAGGAGCAGATGCATCTTTGGCTTCGGGATACACCGGCTTCCATTGGTAAAGAAATAAAGTCTGACCAAATCCGGCTTTTCCTGAAAGAAGGAGAAACATTGAAACGCAGAGAAGAGGTCGAGGCACGCATAATTTTTCCAACCTCGGGGCTGACCAGAGCGGCCGTCAGCCACCCTTTTTTCACTCTGGAAAGAGCTCTTGCAGAAGAACAGGAATGGAAGGACCAGCAAAAGAAAAAGGCTCAACGGTATATTCTGGGCCTGGCTCTGATGTTTACCCTGATTCCCGGCTCTCTGTTTCTGTTTTTCTGGTTTTATAAGAATTATGGAAAACGTTATAAACCTGACACCAGCTCTTTGGAAGAGTACCTCTATACTCCCCCCGGATGGATCCACCCGTCACAAATGAGATTGGTTTACTATAACTCAAATTATGTTCCTGATGCAAAGGTTCTGAGTATCGCCCTGTTTGAACTTTGCCGCAAGGGTTATTTTCGTATCGCAGAAAAAAAAGGCGAGAAAGAGTTTCTGGGATCAGAGTCACCTGTCTATGAACTCGAACTTACCGGGAAAAAGGGTTCCGATGATCTTCTCAGCTGGGAGGTTCTTCTGTATGAACATGTACACCAGCGTATTACCAGCGGCAACACCCGAATGGATAAATTATTTGAGTGGGATACATCGGAAAAAATCGAGTGGTGGAAAAGCTGGCAAAAGGATTTCCATAAAGACTTCAACCAACACCACTGGTTTGATGAAGCGTCGTACAAAGCGATGAAACTTCATGCATT
>JASCXY010000248.1 GCA_030012235.1 Balneolaceae bacterium ANBcel3
ACATTCTTTATGAACATATTAGTTACCGGTACCGCCGGTTTTATTGGATTTTTCACGGCACGTAAGTTGCTTAATGAGGGAAACAGGGTCACCGGACTGGATCATATAAATGATTACTACGACATCACCCTGAAATATGACCGGCTTCGCGAGACCGGGATCGATCCGGATGCCATTGAATATGCCAAACCGCTCCAGAGTACTACGCGCGAGAACTACCGCTTTATTAAATTACATCTACAGGATAAGGAGCAGCTCATGGCGCTCTTTGAACGCGAACGGTTCGATGTGGTGATTCATTTGGCGGCCCAGGCCGGAGTTCGCCACAGCCTGACTCATCCGCAGGAGTATATTGACTATAATATCACCGGTTTTCTGAATGTGCTGGAGGCGTGTCGCGCCTATCCGGTATCACACCTGATTTATGCTTCTTCAAGTTCGGTCTATGGCATGAACACCCAAATGCCATTTTCAGTCCGACAGAACGTGAGTCACCCTGTAAGCCTCTATGCTGCCACAAAGAAGTCCAACGAGCTGATGGCTCACACGTACGCCCATCTGTTTGGCGTGCCAAGCACCGGCCTGCGTTTTTTTACAGCCTATGGCCCTTGGGGCCGCCCCGATATGGCACTGTTTCTGTTTACCAAAGCGATACTGGAGGGGGCACCTATCGACATCTATAATCATGGTAAAATGGAGCGCGACTTCACCTACATCAATGATATTGTCGAAAGTATGGCCCGGCTGGTACCGCTTCCTCCCAAAGGCAAACATGATTGGTCTGCCGATAAGCCTGATCCGGCTACGAGTACGGCACCTTATCAGTTGTTCAACATCGGACATAACAGTCCGGTCGCCCTGTTGGACTATATCCGAGAGATCGAAAAGGTGCTGGGAGTCGAAGCAAAGAAGAATTTCATGGAGTTGCAGCCGGGCGATGTGCCAAGATCCTGGGCCGATGTCACCGATTTGTTTGACTACATCGGCTACGCTCCCAAAGTAGGCATAGAAGTGGGCGTTTCGGCGTTCATCGACTGGTATCGTAATTATTACAACGTATAACGGTATTTAATTAGAAGACTCCATTACTCTAATCCCACTGAGTAGTAAAGGGATAGCATGATAAGCCTTTCATGAGGCCTTTTCTTTAATAAGAGGAGTTGCAAAAGATACCTCAAGCCGTCAAAAGTCAGCTTTAGGTTTAAATAAATTGTTAAAAGGTGATTACTGATAGTCTTTTAGTGATAAATATGATATCATTTATCATAGTACCAGGCTACGACTCATCACAACGTCTGGAGATGATCTTCGTCAAATCATTCATCAAAAGTGCGTGTAATCAGGCACAGCTAACCATATTCTAAAATATGAAGCAAGATACAAAGGGGGTATTAGAGAGAGAAGGACGTCAGAAGGAAGATCATATAACGCTTGATCTGTCCTTTCAGCGTATTCCAAAACGCAGGGACGCACTTTACGAACAGAAACAATTCATTGCGGCCTGGCAAAAACAGCTTCACAGTGCACCGGTCATGATGAAAAATGCCAGTAATGATACCGTTGAGGGAATACTACCCGATACACACGAAGCCATCATTTGCACCCGTAAAATCAACAATGTTCGGTATCTGAATAAGTATTTCGAATCCATCAACCGCTCATTGATGGATGGCGGACTTTACATCGGTTGTGTGGAAACCAACTACCAGCTTCGCAAACGATTGGAGAAAAAGTATCCGCGCATCATACTCTATCCGTTTATCCTGATGCTTTTTTTGGGAAAACGCGTTCTGCCTAAATGGTCTGTATTTAAACGACTCTATTTTTATATCACCCGTGGGAAAAAACGCATGATATCCCTGACCGAATTACTCGGGCGGCTGGTATCCTGCGGTTTTCAGATACAGGAGTATCGCAGTATCAACGGACTGACCTGGTTTGCCGTAACCAAAAGCCAGAAACCTGCGTATGACATGGAGCCGACCTATGGTCTGCTGGTAGGCCTCAAGCGAGTGGGCAAAAACGGGCGCTTAATGAAAATGTATAAGTTTCGTACCATGCACCCTTATGCCGAATATATACAAGGCTATGTTTACGATCGCAGCGGACTGGATAAAGGGGATAAAATTATTGATGATTTTCGGGTTACGGCCTGGGGAGCCATCATGCGTAAGTACTGGATAGATGAACTTCCCATGATCATCAACTTACTCAAGGGAGACATCAAACTGGTCGGCGTTCGTCCTTTGAGTGAGCATAAACTGAGCCTCTACTCACAAAAGCTTAAGGACATCCGGAAGATGAACAAACCAGGGCTGATTCCTCCTTATTATGTAGATATGCCGGATACGTTCGAAGGGCTCCAGGAATCTGAGTACCAGTATCTTGTCAAGTATTCCAAACATCCGTTTAAGACCGATGTTGTCTATTTCTTTAAGGCGGTGTACAATATTCTCATAAAAAGAGCACGCAGTGGCTGATGGGCTGTTATCAGAATGGCCCTCTAAGCACGTATTGAGATGATATCCTGAAGATCACCTCACCTGAGATCGCTCCGCTTTGCTAGCGCACATTTGTTCGGACCGCTGAAAAGGACATTTATCAGACGTATTTTTGGCAGGGGATCATCTTTTTTCCTATTTTTTTAGACTTTCTGTTTTTAAGCCGTTATAAGGTTGAATTGAGCTTGACTGGAAGTCTATTGTAACACATCGGAGTGCCACATCATTGCGGAATGATCCGTTTATACCACAAAATATTTATCACAGAAAGTAATTCACACATGTCCAGAAACCCTGCTATTGAAAGCTCCGAACAGTCTGTCACCGGAATCCTTCGGCGCATTGAAGAGAAATCCTACTCAGTCGGTATCATCGGCCTCGGTTATGTCGGCCTGCCTCTGATGTGGACGTTCCACAAGGCCGGGTTGCCCGTTATCGGCTTTGATATTGACCCCCACAAAATCCAATCCATTCGAATGGGTATTCCCTATATTAAACACCTGGGGGATGAAATGATGCAGACGCTGGCCGAGTCGGACCGATGTACAGCGTTTACCGGTTTTGAACGTATCGAAGATGCCGATGCACTCTTGCTCTGTGTACCGACGCCGCTCAATGAGCATCGGGAACCCGATATGAGCTATGTGGAAGGTACCGTCCGTTCCATCGGCCCGTATCTGCAAAAAGGACAGTTGGTCATACTCGAATCCACTACCTATCCGGGTACCACCGAAGAATTGATTATTCCGATGCTGGAGGAGTTGTCCGGTTTGTCTGCAGGAACCGATTTCTATGTTGCCTATAGCCCGGAAAGAGAGGACCCGGGAAATCCGCATTTTAATACGGC
>JASCXY010000249.1 GCA_030012235.1 Balneolaceae bacterium ANBcel3
TTCTGAATACTATTCGGATTGAAAATAGCCCCGTTTCTGGCCATAATTTTCTCATACACACCCTCTTTGAATACTATTCATCAATATAACACCATGTATTGTATTATATATCATTCATTTGTTGTCGATACAACGTATTACGCATGATTAATCAGTCGCTTTATTGACAATATAGAGTGTTTTATGTACTATATAAGTTATAATTCATACAATAATTCTATTATATATAGGTAATGACTGATTTACCATTCACTAATTGGGTTTCCATGAGTGATAGTGCCTTGATTAAGCAGTTAGGGGCATTTGTAAAACATCATCGCATGGAACAGAACAAGACACAAGATGAGCTGGCGGCGGCGGCCGGTATCAGCCGCTCGACGTTGAGTTTAATGGAAAGAGGTGAAACGTTTACCATTAATACGCTAATACAGGTATTAAGAGTCCTGGATCAGTTATCGGTATTATCTGTTTTTGAAATAAAACCTTCGGTGCGTCCATTAGAGTTGGCGCGGCTTCAGCAAGAAAAGAGGAAACGTGTCAGAAACACATCAAAAAAGAAAAAGCCATCTAACAAAGATACCGATTGGTAAGCCATGCGGGTAGCTGAGGTTCATATCTGGGGAACACTGGTTGGCGCTGTAGCCTGGGATACCAAGGCCGGATATGCCTTTTTTGAATTCAACCCGAAATTCAAAGAAAAGGGGTGGGATCTGTCGCCTTTAAAAATGTCGCTTTCCGATAACCGCGAGGTGTTCTCTTTTCCGGAATTGCGAAAAGAAAGAAACGCTGAGTATGATACTTTCAAAGGACTGCCCGGTTTACTGGCCGATTCGCTGCCCGACCGATACGGAAATCAGCTGATTAACCTTTGGCTGGCGGCAAACGGCAGACCTCAGGATAGTATGAATCCCATTGAAATGCTGTGCTTTATCGGTTCTCGCGGGATGGGTGCCCTTGAGTTTCAGCCAAGTGTCCTCAGAGAAAACAAGCGAACCTTTTCGATAGAAATGGAGAGCCTTGTAGCTACAGCACAAAAAATGCTTACGAAGCGAGAGGAGTTTACAACCCATCTGAACAAAGAGGAGGAGCATGCGGTATCGGAAATTTTAAAAATCGGCACCTCGGCCGGAGGAGCCCGGCCAAAAGCCGTTATCGCATGGAATCAAAAAACCGGTGAAGTAAAGTCGGGCCAGACAAGAGTCCCGAAAGGCTTTGAACATTGGCTTATCAAACTGGATGGCGTGAGCGATATTCAGTTAGGAGCCAGCCAGGGATACGGCAGAGTGGAAATGGCGTATTATAATATGGCCGTGGATTGTGGTATTGAAATGATGCCATCGCAATTGCTGGAAGAAAACGGCCGGGCACACTTCATGACCCGGCGCTTTGAACGGGATGAAAATAATGTAAAGCATCACATCCAAACCTTTTGTGCATTGAAGCATTTTGATTACAACCTGGTCCACAGTTTTAGCTATGAACAACTCTTTCAATGCATGAGAGAACTAAAGCTCACCTATGCCGAGGCTGAGCAAATGTACCGAAGGATGGTTTTCAATGTCATCGCCCGCAACTGTGACGATCATACCAAAAACTTCTCTTTTATTCTAAAACAAGAAGGAAAATGGGAATTAGCTCCGGCGTACGATGTGTGCCATGCATACAGGCCCGGAAGTGAGTGGGTCAGTCAGCATGCTTTGAGCATCAACGGCAAAAGAAAAGACATTTCCAGAACCGACCTGCTGCTCATTGGAAAATCCATCCGCTGTAAAAAAGCATCCGCCATCATCGACGAAATAAACGACACGGTACGTCAGTGGGAGAGATATGCCGATGACGTGGATGTAGAGCCTTCTTTGCGGGAAGAAATCGCCAAAACATTGTGGATTCTCTAAAAGACGATACTCATACGGGATGAACGGCCGAGAACACCTCGCCTAATGGATCATAGCATTGCCTGCCTGTCCGACACCCCTGGAATACTCCAGGGGCAACCTGTCGATTCAGATATATCCGGAGTTAATTACCCGTGTATTCAAGGGTAAGCGTAACCGTAGCCTCATAATTACCTGGCTCCTGTGTCGGTGTTGCATCAACGGTTGCGCCAATGAACACATATAACTCACCGTTTACTACATTAAGAGGCATTGTTGTTCCGGTATCGGGATCAAATGTTGCACCGGCCGAAGCATCATCTTCGATGTTGTGTATGGCAGAAGTTTCCGAAAAGATCAAACTCATCGTATTCGCCGGATCTGTGATAAGTTCAAGCACGGAGGGCAGGGTAAACGAAAGTTCAACTTCACGTCCCCCATCGCCCTGAATAAAAAAGCTGCCGGCTTCAGCCGCATCCGGTGCAATGGTTTTACTCTCGCCAGGCAAGATAAAGCCTAGTTCAAGATCATTTGTCGGGATTACCGTTAATCTTTCAAGCACGGTTCCTGTCACATTTATGCTTCCGCTTTCAGTTCCTTGAGAAAAAGAAGGAACTGCAGAAAAGGACAGTACAAATAATAGTACCGTAATCGTTGCTGAAAACGTTTTCATAACCTGAGTTTTTAATGAATAATAAAAAGGAATATAATCTGCTTACTTCTTATGGAAGATAGTAAGCCTTTTATTTTTTCATGTATATATGTGAATATTCTAACGCTTCTTATGGGAGGCAGATAAGACAGAAGCAGATTTTGAAAGTGAGGATGGTTCATTAATTGTACAGCCGGATCAATCCATCCGGTCTAAGCCTCCCGGGATTCATAACGGCCGGATCAATTCGAAGACTTGCAAAGAGAATGACCTTCCTCATAGCTTTTCTTTCGAGGTACGTTAAAACGAAGTGATATTCAGAAGCAGCAGCATCTTCTCCTGGTCCGGGGACGTTTGTTACTACAAAACCATTGGTTTGGCGCTGAATGGCACTCTTTACTGTTGATAAAACGCTCTTACGATGGCCTTGAACCGCTCGGGTTGATCCAGAAAAGCGTAGTGCCCGGCGTGGTCCAGAACAACCAATGCTCCTTTTTTCAATCCTTTTTCTATTCTCTCTCCCTGATACAGCGGAGTCGCCTCATCGTTTCGCCCCCAAATCAATAAAATATCCTGCTCAATACCCGCTAAACAGGGCTCCAAAAACTCGGTAACCGTTTTGACAAAAGTTTGTCTCATAGTTTCACTCAGTTCGTTGTATTCCGAGGAGCCTAATGATTTCCAAATCCGGGTTGTTCGAAGCCACTGTAGCGACTTATGCTTCAATGATCCGGGTAAAAGTAAAAACGGAGTTTTTATCAGTTTTGCCGAGTATTTTCTAAAATAAAAGGAGAGCGTTCTGCGAGGCTTCATTCCGGCACC
>JASCXY010000025.1 GCA_030012235.1 Balneolaceae bacterium ANBcel3
AGAGTTTAATCAGAGTCCATGAAATAATGAAGAAACGGCCGGATCATAAGCTTCATCAAAGAATTCATAATATACCGTTTCCCCGATCCGGCTCATGACCTTGGCATCTTCTATTACTTTTTTATACGTTTTATAACAGGCGAGAGCTTTTTCTCCGGCCAGGAGATCCTGCCGGGACAACGGAACCGCACAATCAATTTCTTCCTTTGTGGATGTACTCAGACGAAACTTTCCATCGGGTTGATCGGATTCAGCGAGGGTAAAAAAGGCGAGGCGGCGGGGATACCAATCTCCGGATTTTTTCATTTTGCAAAACACTCGCTTAACAATGGCATGAGTTACGAGGTGGTCATGGAAACCGCTGATTCCATGTACAGGATACGTAACCAAAACATCAGGGCGAAGATTTATAATGAAGGATTCCGTAATCTTTTCCAATTCGAGTGGATCCATGTTTTTCAATCCGGAATCCGGAAGATTAAGTACGGTCATATGAGATAGGCCCAGTACCCGGGAAACCTCTTTCATCTCCTTCAGACGAATTTCACCCATTTCGTCCACCGTCTTTCCAAGTTCGTGGCGAACTTTTGTGGCTCCACCTCTTGTATAGGTCAGCAGGCAGACCTCATGTCCACCCTGAAGCTGAGCATGCATAGCCGGAGCCGGCCCAAACGACTCATCATCGGGATGAGGGAAAATGTAGAGAACTTTCATACGCAACTCTTAATTTGTGAATGGTTCGCTGTTTTACTTTTGGGCCGATGCGCTTATTAACGTGTCATAAAAACAGATCATTTCACGATAATTTTCAACAGATATACGCTCGTTGGTACCATGCACCCGATCCAGATCATCTTCTGTTGTACGCAGAGGTGTAAACCGGTAAACATGATCTGACAGCGGTTGATAATGTCTTGCATCGGTGGCACCCACCATAAGAGCGGGCACCATAACGGCCTCCGGGAATACGGTTTCTATCGCTTTCTGAAGCAGCTCGTATGTTTTCCCCTCGGTTTCCGAGACGGGTGACGGGTTTATCGATCCATCCAGGGCCTCTATCTCCACATCAAGCGGACGCAACAGTTTTTCCATTTTATTTAGAATTCCGTTAACGGAGTCGTTCGGATGGATCCTGAAATTGATGACAGCCGAAGCGTGCGCAGGTAATACATTTTCCTTTATTCCGGCCTGGAACAATGTACTTGCAACGGTAGTCCCCAACGTTGCTTTGGTTGCCGGTATGGTTTCCAGTTTTTTCTTAACCAGCCACTTAAACAACCACAAATTAGCCATAATCAGGCGATAGGGAAAAGACATATTCGGACCAATAGACTCCATCGTTTTCTTCATCAGGGTATCCATCCGAGCCTTGACAGCATACTTTTCCACAACATAGAGCGCTTTACCCAGTTTTGCGATCGAAGTCATCCCCCGGGGCACCGATGAATGCCCTCCTTCACCTTTTGCTGTAAGCCGCAGACTCAGATATCCTTTTTCAGCAACAGAAACCAAAGCAACAGGTTTTTTTAGACCGGGAATAGCATTTTCCACAACAGGAGTCCCTTCATCCAGTAAAAACTTCAGCTTTACCCCCCGATCTTTCAAAATACGGGAGATTTGACAGGCTCCATGAATACCGTCAATTTCTTCATCATGTCCAAAAGCTAGAATGACGGTTCTATCCGGAGTAAATCCACGTTCAAGCAGGCCTTCAACCGCTTCGAGAATAGCCATTACTCCCCCCTTAACATCCATGGCACCTCTTCCCCAGATGAACCCATCGGCTATTTTTCCTGAAAAAGGGGGGTATTTCCATTTTTCTTGCGTGCCGGGTTCAACAGGTACCACATCCAGATGAGAGGTAAACATTACCGGTTCCAAATCTGAATTTTCTCCCGGCCAGGTAAAAAGAAGGCTATACGACTGGATGATCTCTCTTTTCAGATTCTGATGAGTCAGGGGGAACATTCGTTCCAGGACGTGATGTATCTCAAGGAATGGAGACTCCTTGAACTGCTCCTGCTTCTGAACCGAGATGGTTTCGAGCTGAATCACCTGGCTCAGACGTTCTGATGCCTCTTTCATATTTACCAAGTCGGGAAGCGTAGCTTTTTCTGTCGCGCGATGACGGCGATAAAGAAGCATTCTTCCAAACAGGACTAATAAGAGGCAGCCGATAAAAAGTAAAGCATAATTAGCCATTCATTCAGGCGCTATTAAACCATTTAATTGATATAAAAGTTAAAAGTAGCGCTTAGAAAAGAACTTTAAAAATGCTTTACACATAAAAAAGGCAGGCACGCTGCATATACAAGACATACTTTTTCCGTGACACGCATATTGCATGTTTCTTCTTTTCACTAAAGGCTTAGTGAGTAATTATAAGGCCGGAATGTATATCCGGCCGGTAGAGAAAAATCGGAATTATGCCTGCAAAGACAGCGTTCTGTAGACAGTATCTATCAGATCTTTATTACTTCTTTTGCCTGTAACCCCTTTTCACTTTCAGCGACAGTGAACTCTACCTTTTCCCCTTCATTAAGAACACGGTATCCTTCCGACTGAATTTCACTAAAGTGAACAAACAAGTCTTCTCCACTTTCCCGACTGATAAAACCATATCCTTTGGCACCATTAAACCATTTAACGACACCAGATTCTCTTTCTTCTGACATAACTTCTAAGACTCCATCATTATTATTATTGCATCAAAAAAAGCAGGGATTAACAGTTTCTTTATAAAAATCAACCATTAATAACCTTGCTTATTGGGATTATAACTTTTTCCTTATTGATTAGCAATCAAATAAAATAATCTGACTATTTCATTGATTTACTTATACATAACCTCAATTCTTTCATGATTCTACTTTTTAGTGTCCTGGTTTTTGCCGTAGAATATCCGAATATTTTTGCCAAATCTTCATGAGACAAAGAACTGTTCTCTCTTATTGTAGTGATAAATTCTTTTTTATCCTCTGACAGCTTTTCAATGCAGAAATCCAATTTCCTTTTTCTTTCATCGTCTTTTAGGATCTCAAAACTATCTTCTGCTGATGTAACGGGGTCATAATTATCCGGTAAAAGAGGTGCACGTTTTTCCTTATTCACTATTTTTAAAAAATCATTTTTTGCAGATGTTTTAAAAAAAGAAGCAACGAGTTCCGGATTTTTTATTTTTTTCGCTCTGATCGATTCATAGAGGCTGATGAATGCATTTTGAGCACATTCTTCAGCAATAAAGTGTGGTGCTCCAAAACGTACTTTTAAATAGAGTATTCCCCCCCTGATCATTGCAGTTGACAATTCGTTTATCCTCCTTTCGTTCTGCCGGGAAATAGCTTCTACAAGTTCGGAATATTTTTCGTTTTGAAGAGACAAAATTAACTGCGTTACCGACAATAATTCTAATTCAAACTTACTTTATCAGCGATTCTATTAAGAAGCAGATTGATGTGCAAGCTGTCCACTATTTTGATGATCACCTCAAGACTCAAGTACATGACCAGTTGGTAATATACTCATTTGAAATTTAAATCAAATATTTAGATCTCTACTTTTTAATTCACTGTTAAGTGCCTTTGAAATAGGCACAATCTATCTAACTGAATCAAGCTTAATTTAGTTTTTTGTAACAAATGACTCCTCTTTTGATCCTTATTAAAGAAGCCGGTTTTAAGTACTGGCCAACAAACCAAAGGTCTAAAAAGGAGAAAGATTATGAAAGCAAAAGCTATGTTTTTAGCGATTTTTACAGGACTGTTTTTTGGAAGCATCGCAGCATGTACAGATATATCAGGAGCTCAACTCGATAAAGAGGATGAAGCTATTACACTCCAGGATTATGATTTTGTGGTTGAAACTGAAGAAAAAGAGCCCCAGAAACACGAAGTTCCGGGACGGCCAAAAATGCGGATTATTCCCCTTTGCAATATGGTTCCGGAATACTGCGACGATTGATAAAACCAGCGGGTATAGCATTGCCACATGCATACCCGCTTTTATATTCTTGTTTTGATTCTATCCGGTTGTTAACTTCAATATCTACTTGGGTATTAAATCATTGGCAAAATAATACGTATCAAAAAAGCGTCCCGTTCAATGAATTAACCCAGAATGTTCACGTCATCCCGGATAGATCTGTAACCGTTTATGAGTACTTTATTATTAATTTATTTTTTTACTCTGTCGGTTTCGGTCCATTTACTGCCTGCGGTATCCCTTGAATCAACTGATAGGGATACGCTGATACAAAGCCAGTATGAGCGTTTTGTTCAAGAATATTTTGAAACCGGAAAACCGGAGGCTCTTCTTTTTATATATCTTTTGTTAAAAGAGGAAGACTCCTCCTATCCCCTTTTCTATAAGAGTATCTCTCCTTATAAAGAACAGGATTTGGACTTTTATCACTGCGTCCGGGAATCTGATTCAGCTGAAGGGTTTGCACTTTGCACAAAGAACACAGACTTACAGCTTTTTGTTGTATTTGAGCATACCAAAAGCGGGTTAAATACAAAGCCATTACTTGAGTCTATCCGTGAACGTGAAAAAACACCACGGCAAAAGCTTTTTTTAACCCATCTATCTGAAGATACACTTCCCGACTCTTTTTTCAGCCAGCGTTTGCCGGATCTTCTTGACATAGCCATCATCACTCATGGCTTCAGGAGAAGCAGCCTTCATCCCGGATATACTTCTTTTTTTTCACAGTGGCATAAAACCATTCAGTCGTACTCAAAGGATTCTCTTTTTAACTATTCAGACCGCATCCTGCTGCTCTATGCAACCATTCTTGGCAGTAAAATAAAACATGATAACGAAACCATCGTACAGTTAGCCGACTACTTCATTGGGCATGCCGATCAAATTCCTCTAACGCTTATCTCTACACTTACGGTATTTACAGTCTCTGATGCCGCCCATATTCGTGGCTATTTTAAAAAGGCGGTTGTTTTCTCCCGGGAAGTTGTTTTGCCTTTTTCATACCACCGGTCTCATTCATCCTATCTGCTGAGTGCCATTAATTTCAGTGCGTTTTTATCACGATTTGGAAATGTACAGGAAGCGATTGAGCTACTTGAATATGTATATCAACACCGCTCTGAACTGGATGAACAAAGGCACTTACCCTACCTCATTAATAATCTTGCCACCGTATACTATGATGCGGGTTTTTTTGAGAAGCACACGCAATTAATTCACGAAGCACTGAATTTAGCAGAAAAGTACGATAAAATTAACCTCAAAACGGACTTGCTCAACGGCCTTTCCATCCACTATTTATCTCTTGGAAACCACGACTTGTCTCAAAAATACTTTGAGCAACTTCAGCAAATAGAGCCGGAGAGTCTTAATAACAGTGTCATCAGTAGCAATTATTCCAACATGGGCTATCATCACTATCTGGTACACAATGATCATAAATCATCCCGGAAGTATTACCTGAAAGCGCTGGATTACGCACGGGCTTCCGGAGACTATAGCCTGATACAACAATCTAAAGGTCTTCTTTTTTATATTAACAGAGATACAGGGCAATTTGAAGAGGCACGAGATATAAATTCGGCCATACTGGCATTGGCAGAAGAACGATCCGATAACGTGTACAAAAAAATTGGATTGATTAATAAAGCAGGCCTGTTTTTTGAAACAGAAGCCTATTCCGACGGTCAATCTATCGTCCGGCATCTTCTGACGGACGAAGCAATGCGTAACACGAAACTTACCTATGAAGGGTATCTGATTCAGGTAATTGCGCAATCATACATCTATCAAAACAGAAAGAATGATGCTATCCATGAGATGGAGCAGTTTTTGTATAGCCGCACGGAATATTTAAAACACAGCTCAGAAATACAGTCCGGTTATTTTTATCAACTGACGACACCAGACAAACACATTGTCCGGCTGTTACTTGATTCGTATATCATACAGGGGGAGCCGGAACGGGCCTTGTATTGGATGGATAAAATTAAAAATCTCACTTCGGCGGTATTTTTCAACAATCCGGCATTGCGATCCCAGGTACTATCAGAATCTGAGTTATTAATGGACTTTGGGCTTCGAAACCGAATCGATCGAATTCGGGGACAGTTACTGGATGCAGGCCCCAGTGAGTCCCTTGAGTTAAGAAACCAGTTACAGCAAAGTATTTCCCAGCAAAACACCTTGCGAAGAAAAGTGCTTCAATATTATGAAGAGGATCCCTTTGATATAGACACGATAAGACGACACCTGAATACTACCGATGCCGTTTTTTATTATACCATTTTCGATCAGACCATCTATTTTGCAACTCTCACAAAAAGAGATGTATCCATTGAAACTATACCTGTCTGTGAAGAATCCCTGGATAGAATCGAGCATATTTCCCGCTCTTTTCTTGAATATCAGGTTTCTCTATTAGACCTGGACTGGTTTCGTTCCAAGGTACTTCCTTCAATAGATTGGCTGGACTCTTTTGATAATTTATATGTTATTCCGGATGGGTTTTTATATCAGATCCCCATTGAAACTCTTCCAATATCTAATATCAATGGAGCATATCGGTATGGAGAAGCAAGCTATATGATTGAAAGAGTATCTGTTTCCTATGCGAATTCCCTAAAGGATCTTGAAAGGGCATTTACTTCTACTCCCACAACGCAGCATGACATTGACTTTACGGGGTTTGGTATTTCGTCATTCGACAGAGTTTCCAGCCAATTGGATAGAGAGCGAAGTCTTCCCCCGCTCCCGCTTGCAGAAAGAGAAGTCAAGGATATCGCAGATCGGCTTACTCGTTTTGAATCTGTTCGTATACATACTTCTGGTGACGGGACAGAACTAAATTTCAGAAGAAAAGCCTCCAGAAGTAAAATTCTTCATATCGCTTCACACAGTGAAGTGTTTGAGTCTGATCCCTTGTATTCTCTTATTTATCTAACTCCAGGTGATAACGCTCACGGGACGCGTGATGACGGATATATACACGCTTACGAGTTATTCAGCATGAATTTATCCAACGAAATGGTCATGCTAAATTCCTGTGAGTCCGGTACCGGCAGCTATCTCCTTGGGAGCGGCATACTCGGCCTGAGCCGGGCATTTAACCATGCCGGTGTGCAGAGTTTGGTCATGAATTTATGGATGATTAAAGACCGGACGGCCTATGAGTTATCCACTACGTTTTATTCATATATCAATGAGGGGATGACCAAAAGTAAATCCATGCAACAGGCAAAAATTGATTTTATGAATCATAGAAACTCAAACCCCTCATACTGGGGATCTTTTGTAATCTACGGGAACAATGCTCCTTTGATGTCCTCCGGCACCGGTTTTTTCTCTCATGGAGCGTTCAAAACAGGCCTGTTGATTCTGGCTTTAATGATTCTTGGGATAGTGTTCTCTTCCAAAAAAGCGCGGAGAAGAAAAAAATAATTTACTACTCTGAAAGCGTTTTAACCAGATGTTGGGCGGGTCTGCTAAATGCACCTTTTTTATGGGCCGTTATTGTGGCATGATGAAGCGCTTCCGGGAGTTCATCGCTTTTTAAATAGGCATTGGCCAAATACCAGTGAATTCGTTCCTGAGCAGTTTCATGAATTGAGTCGTTTCCTGCCAGAATCTTTTTATATCTATTAATGGCTTCCTGGTAATATCCTGCGTTGTATAAAATATTTGCTTCTGTTGTATAGAGATGGATCCGCTTTTCATCGGACAGGTTCTCCTTTGAAATCTTATCAATAGTCTCGAGGGCATCGTAATAACGAAGTTCAGCGGCATCATTAACCGCTTGTTTTAAGAGGTATTCAAATTCTCCTGAAGGAACATGAGTAGATCTAAAAACATTGAGTTCTATTTCATAAAGCGGAGTTACCTGCTGCGTATCGTTTTCTCTCGTAAAAAAGTATCCTATCGATACAGATAATATCAGAATCGAAGCAACGGCTGTTTTTTTCCAGGTAAAAAATAAATGATCAAGAATGGATGTTCTTTCTTCTGCTACATCTTCGCGGTCAGATGGTGCCTCTCGTGTTTTTTCAAGATTAATCAGGTTTAATAAATAGTCCTGATACTCGGGTTCAGCAATGATTACAGACCATAGTTCTTCGATCTGGGGCTCGGAAAGCAATCCTTTCCTGTATTCTTCAATCTTTTCTTCTATGTGTTGTCTGTTCATTATTCGAGGCTAAGTTCATCGTTGGCGACAATTTAGTGTTGTTCCATCACTTTTTCAATAGTGCTAATCAGATCTCTTTTCATAAACGGTTTCAGCAAGAATGCATCCATCCCCGCTTCGATACATTGTGTTCTTATATCGGAGGTGCCATAAGCTGTTGCCGCTATAACTGGGATATTTTTACACTTATCGCTTGTTTTTATTTCTTTAACGGCTTCAATTCCATTCATTCCATCGCCCAAATTGATATCCGCAATAATGAGGTCATATTCGTTTTCAAGAGAATGGCTGATCGCCTGATAACCGTCTATAACCGAATCAACATTCGCGAATTTTTTCAAAAACGCTTTAACCAAAAAACGAATTTCATCATCATCTTCTATGTGTAGAGCGCGAATTTTAAAATCTTCTCCTTCCTTTTTTTCTCCGCTTTCTACCACTTTAAATGTTTTATCCATTGAATTTTCCGTAGATGTACTCATAAATGGATGGTGTTGTACTATATGCTCCTGGCTGGACATATAAACACCTGAAGGCCTTTTGTTGTAGGTGTTATTAAACAATAATGGAATACACTTAGCAGCCCTGCCAGTTAATGTATTACTTATATCTGAACCTGTGATCATCATAATTTACACCTCTGATTATTCGATAATACTTGTCCCCATATATGAGATTAGTTAAATCGAAAATTGTTACAATAAAGATTTATTTTTTTAATGTATAAAAGTTGGACCTATACCTGGAGTAGAATTCATTGTAATCCGTGCCTCATCATCTGTCCCATTCCAAAAACATTCATTCTTTTCAATTAAAAGCCGGCCGTCTATATCCGCATAATCGGCCCATAATGATACGATAGCAGATGCTGCATCGGCGAGTGCCGATTGTATCATACAACCAACCATTACTTTCAGATTATGCAATTTTGCCTGTTTTACAATGGATATCGAATCCAGGACAGACCCGGTCTTCATAATTTTAATATTCACTCCGTGAAAACACTCTGCAATGTGCTCCATAGATTCTCTGCCAGTAAAACTCTCATCGGCAATCAGCGGGATGTTCGTTAACTCTTTCAGTTGTTTCATGTCAGAATCTGAGTCTGCCGGCATAGGTTGCTCTATCAGAACGATATTTTTATCACGCAAAAACTCTATCATACGTTTAGCCTGCTTTAAATCACGCCAGCCTTCGTTAGCATCAATCATCAGAGGTTTGTTGGTTTCAGTGCGAATCGCACGAATAATTTCAACATCCTCATCCGCTCCAAGCTTGATTTTTAATATGGGATATTTATCGGCGTTTTTAATTTTTTCTAAAACCTTTTCGGCTGAATCAATACCAATCGTAAAAGAGGATACAGGACCTTTATCTCCGGGCGCATTAAGCCATTGATAAACTGGTACTTGTGTCTTTTTTCCTATCCAGTCCAACATGGCCATTTCCAATGCCGCTTTGGCCGCATACTCTTTTTCTCCGGCTTTTTTTATTTCATCCATAAATAGCCGGATATCTAACGGTTTTTCAGCTGCATATGATTTTATGGATCGAATAAACAGAAGTGCCGAATGCTGGTTTTCCCCGTAACGTTCATTGGGGGCAGCTTCGCCATAGCCCGTAATACCATCGGCAGAGATGGATACCAGCACGTTTTCTGCTATTTTTTTTGAGGAACGCGAGATAGTAAAGATTCCTTTTAAAGGCAGGTTCCACTTTTCTGCTTTAATAATAAATTCAGTCATATGTCCCTTCTAAATACCCTGTGAGGAACGCTTTAGCACAATTACATGTAAGCGCTTACAACTCAATATGTGTATTTATTTCATTTCTAACAAATCGAAACTCTTTTCAATGGTATCCGTACATAATAAAAAATGAGTAAGGGAACAATATGGGGCACATAAAAGAAGCTGTCTTAACACTTTTTTTGATAGTAATTCATCCGATTTTACTTGCCTCATGAAACAATATTCCTTATTATTTGAATAGAAAAGCGCTTTTATTACAAACGATAACAATAAACTAAATCGAATGGAGGTGCATATGAGTACCATGAATATTTCCCGAACCAAGCTATATGAAAAATTTCATTCCTTCGACAAGTATCATCACGGGTGGTATCATTATATGCATAAAATGATCCGTGACCTGATTTACAGGATCGTTCCTCCCCGAAGAAAAACGATCTATTAATATTATAGCTGATATGCTATTTAGAACACCTGTTTAATATTTACTATTCGAACGTATCTGACCTCCTGCTTCAAAAAAAGAACTAAAAAAAGCCGTTCTTCCGTTTCATGCGATAAACGGGGAACGGCTTTTTATGTTCAGGCCGATCAAGCTATACGGGAGCTTTATTTATACAGCGGCCTTATGTTTATAACAGTACGCAGGGTTTATAAGCATCATGAGCAACCCGTTGTTGATCCACACGTGGTACACTTCAGACAGGTTCCATTTCTAACCATCGTCATGCTGCCACAATCCGGACACATATCTCCGGTAAATCCCATTTCTTTTGCACGGTTCATCTGATCCGACTTTGTTTTTGAGCCCGTTTTTATGGGGGGTTCTGAAGCCGCTTTCTTTACAGGTACCGGTTCTATGTTTTCTGTGGTCGATCCGGCTGAATCATCAGGAGAGCCCGTCGAATCCAGCCCGGGAGGATTGTCTGTTGGCTTAAGTGTCCTTTTCAGAATGTCTTCCGGGCCAACGTGTGCCAGATCTTCCCTTTCCAGATAGGATACAGCAAGTTCTCTGAAGATATAATCGATGACAGAAGTGGTCATTTTAATATGTGGATTACCTATGACAGTACCACTTGGCTCAAATTTAGTAAATACAAAAGCATCAACATATTCTTCAAGGGGTACTCCGTGCTGCAGTCCCAGAGAAATTGCAATGGCAAAGCAGTTCATTAAGCTTCTGAAAGCTGCGCCTTCGCGGTGCATGTCTATAAATATCTCTCCAAGCTGCCCGTTTTCATATTCTCCGGTCCTCAAATAAACGGATTGTCCGCCAATTTTACACTTTTGGGTATACCCGTTTCTTCTGTGGGGAAGACGCTCACGGCCGGTAACATATTTATGAATAATCCGTTCGGCCGTTTTGACTACCTGGTCCTGTACGACCTTCATTTCAGGATTTTCTAATTCAGCGGCTTCTTCTTCCTCTTCCAACTCTTCCAGTATATCTGCCATTGCATTCAGAGGCTGGCTGAGCTTGGATCCGTCACGGTAAAGGGCGTTTGCTTTCAGCATTTTTTCCCAAGATAGCTGATATGCGTTTTTGATATCATCAACCGTTGCGTCGTTCGGGAGATTTATGGTTTTAGAAATAGCCCCTGAAATAAAAGGCTGAGCGGCTGCCATCATGTGAATATGGCCTTCAGCTGAAATATACCGGGTTCCGATCCGGCCGCATTTATTTGCACAGTCGAAGACCGGCAGATGTTCTGATTTTAAGTGTGGGGCCCCTTCTACGGTCATGGTACCACACACATAGTCATTGGCCTGCTCAACTTCTTTCCTGGAAAATCCAAGAAACTGAAGCATGTCAAAAGAGGGGTCGAGTAAAAGCGCCTCTGGAATGTCCAGCTCTTCCTTACAGAATTCTTCGCCAAGATTCCAGTGGTTAAAGACAAACTTAATATCAAAAGAACCGGGCAGTGCCTTTTCGATGATTTCGATCTTTTCATCTGTAAACCCTTTCTCCTTCAGTCGGTCCAGGGTAACCGACGGACATCCTTTCAGAGAACCATGTCCTTTTGCGTAGGTAACAATCTCCTGAATCTGTTTTTCTGTGTAGCCCAGCTTTCGGAGTGCCTGTGGGACACTTTGATTGATGATTTTGAAATAACCTCCTCCTGCCAGCTTTTTAAACTTAACGAGGGCAAAATCCGGTTCAATACCGGTGGTATCGCAATCCATTACCAGTCCAATGGTTCCTGTTGGAGCAATAACCGTGACCTGTGCATTCCTGTATCCATGCTTTTTGCCTAGTTCAAGGGCTCTGTCGGCATCTTCACGCGCTGCTTTAAGCAGATACTCCGGACAAATTTCGGGATCAATCCCCACGGGCTTGATTGTCAACCCTTCATATTCATCATCGGCTGTGTTATAGGCTGCTTTCTTATGGTTGGAAATCACCCGAAGCATATGTTCTTTATTGCGCTCATACCCATCAAAGGCTCCGAGTTCTGAGGCCATTTCCGCACTGGTTGCATAGGAACTCATATGCATAATAGCTGTGATTGCACCACAAATCGCATTGGCTTCTTTACTGTCGTACGGGATGCCACTGACCATCAGCATGGATCCGATGTTTGCATATCCCAGGCCAAGCGTTCTGAAGATATACGATAGTTCTGCAATTCTTTTTGATGGAAACTGAGCCATTAAAACAGAAATTTCAAGCACAATAGTCCAGAGCCGGGTGGCATAACGAAATCCTTCAACGTCAAATTTCTGCTTTTCTTCACTATAGAATTTCATAAGATTCAGTGAAGCAAGGTTACATGCCGTATCATCAAGGAACATGTATTCTGAACAGGGGTTGCTGGCTTTAATTTCCCCGTCTTCGGGACAGGTGTGCCATTCATTGATGGTATCGTGGTATTGTGTTCCCGGATCTGCACATGCCCAGGCGGCATAGGCAATCTGATCCCATAGTTCGTTTGAAGAAAGGGTTTTTAAAGGAACCGGATCACGCTGTTCTTCTTTTGCTTTCCGAAGCTCCACCCGTCCGTACAGATGCCAGTCTTCGTCCTTTTCCAGTGCACTCATAAATGCATTTGGAATTCGAACCGAGTTGTTGGAGTTTTGTCCGCTTACTGTGCTGTACGCCTCAGAGTTCCAGTCTGTATCATACGTATCAAAGGCAATATCCTTAAATCCTTGTGCAGCCAGTTGAATTACCCGTTCAATGTAATTTGCCGGCACCTGTTCTCTTCTGGCTTCACGGATAGCTTTACGAAGTTTCTTATTTCTGGCAGGATCACGGCTCACGTTGCCATTGTAGGTTCTTCCTTCTATTTCAACGGGCTCATGACAAAGCCGGATGATGCTTTGCAGATGTTTTTCGCAGGTTTTTGAACCGGCAACAATAGCTGCAACTTTTTGTTCTTCTTTAACCTTCCAGTTGATGTAATCTTCGATATCAGGATGATCCAGGTTCAGGGTAACCATTTTTGCAGCTCTTCGGGTTGTTCCCCCTGATTTTATAGCACCAGCTGCACGATCACCGATCTTGAGAAAACTCATAAGTCCGGATGATTTTCCACCGCCACTCAGCGACTCATTATCCCCCCTGATGTCTGAAAAGTTGGTACCTGTCCCCGATCCGTATTTAAAAAGCCGTGCTTCACGCACCCAGAGATCCATAATTCCACCTTCATTTACCAAATCATCATTGATGCTCTGGATAAAACAGGCGTGAGGCTGGGGACGGCTGTACGCATCTTCTGACTTCTTTACTTTTCCGGTTTTCGGATCAACATAAAAGTGTCCTTGTGCCGGCCCGTTAATCCCATATGCCCAATGAAGCCCGGTGTTAAACCACTGCGGACTATTTGGTGCTGACATTTGAGAGGCCAGCATATATCTGATCTCATTAAAAAAGGTCTTTGCATCTTCTTCCTGATTGAAGTATCCGTGCTTCCAGCCCCAATATGTCCACGCTCCTGCAAGTCGGTCAAACACCTGACGAGAATCTGTTTCGGGTCCGTAGCGCTCTTCCCGAGGCCGTTTAGCCAATACCGTCTTATCTTCTTCCGATCGTTGCAACCAGACCGGAACTCCCTTCTCTTTGACCTTTACCAGTTTAACAGGAACCCCTGCTTTTCGGAAATATTTCTGGGCAATGATATCGGTTGCTACCTGAGACCATCCCCGGGGTACTTTTACATCTTCAAGGAGAAATACCAGTGATCCGTCCGGATTTCTGATTTCTGATTTCCTTGATTCGAAAACCATTCCTTCGTAGGGATTTTCTGTATGTTTTTTTGTAAAATATGCGTTGATCTTCATGAGATAGCAGAATGTTTACGATGTTTTAAAAATCGAGCGTTTGGTGTGGATAACCCCGTAGAATGCGTGTATCCGGTTTTTGTGATTTTCTATGGCTTTTTATGAATCGATATGAAAAAAAAAGCCTGACAGCTTCAGACAGGCGGCAACGCTTGATGTTTCTTGATATTAAAAGAATTCAGCGCATCGACCTTCCGAAGTATACATCTGTTTTATAACCACTTAATGCAGAACTAAGCGTCTATGCAATGCCGTTTTGAGTCATTAACGATTTAGAAAAGATAAACCCTGAAGACAAACAAAAAAGTGTTTTTTTCCCACAACTTTTCAACAGCAAAAACAACATTCAATACAGACCGCCGAATACATTCAAACATCCATAAATTGTTGATAATCTGTTGATATCTTTTGGTGGAAAATGGCGTTTTTCTATTTACAGGTATGAAATATTTAATATTTGTAAACCATGAAATAAATCGCATTTTCCCGGATCTCAACCAAATCAGAATCGTTGAAATCCGGGAAAACACTCCGTTCGCTGTCGTTACGTCTTAGCACCGATGAACCATACTACCGTGTCAAATGATATTATTTCACCAACATCATCTTTTTAATGCGGGAATGACCGTTTGCCGTCAGTTTATAGACGTATACGCCACTGGAAAAAGAAGATCCGTCCCAGGTAATGGTATGTACCCCCTGTTCTGCCTGTCCAATTACTTTGTTATAGATCCGCCGTCCGGCGGTATCAAAGATTTCAAGCTGAACATGTGAGGGTTCCTGGATCTGAAAGGCAATGGTTGTAACAGGATTAAAGGGGTTAGGGTAGTTTTGTCTCAAATCAAAAGCCAGAGGGGCCTCTATTCCCGCTCGTGTCTGAGTATTTGTTTGCCTCCAAAAAGCGATATTAGAAGGACCTACTCCCGCCTGAAAACTGTCTACGGCAACCGCATGCCTGTCATACTGAACAACGCTGCCGGAGGAGGCAAAATCGGGTGCTATCATGACGTATACAGCGGGTTCCTCCTGAGTTTGGTCCACTCCAAACGAATAAATGCTACGGTCAATCCAGGGTTCCTCATAGGTTGTTCTTGTAGCCAGGTTTATTTTCCGTACTCCGTTCTTTTGAATCAATGCATATTGATCGTCCAGAAAGTGAACCCGCCCGGGATGACCGCCAACAAAAATTCGATCGGTAACTTCAAGGTGATCCGGATCAATGACTACGATTTCACCAAAGGTCTCTCTTTCTGGGTCATATTGCCAATTTTCATCGTATCCATAATCCCCTGTTGCCACCGACCATACCATTCCATCCGGTGCTTTAGCCATCCAGGTGGGATTGTCTCCTACTTCTATTTCCTTTACCATCTCGTCAAGATCCGTATCTATTACCGCCACACGGTTACCATTTCCCAACTCACTTAATGCAATGAAAGCGTACGTTCCAGCGATCACAATATCTTCCGGTGCGCTGCCCGCTCCCAGTTCTATGGTACCGGTTTCTATTCCGGCATCCAGATCGATAATCGAAACATTGTCCCCATATAAATTCGTCACATACGCTTTTTGTGAATGTACGGCTGCGATTCTTCGCGGACTGCCTCCATGCTGGTCGCTTTGAATCTGAATGGTTTGCACGGACTCATGCGTTTCCGGATCCACCACTTCAATTTTATGACTGTTATTCACCACGATATAGAGCCTGTCGTTGATCCATTGTGCATCATTCGCGATATCACCTAAATAATATCCGTTTGCTGAAAAAAACGCCTGCTGAGTGAGTTGTCCGGTATTGGGCTCAAGTATCGTCAGCGATGCATTGTTATTTCCAAAGGCTCCTTCATTCACCACAAAAACCTTATCGGGTACAGATGCCCGGGAAACCATACCCATGAGTAATAGCATTGATAACGCGAATAAAAAGGTCTTTCTGTAAAAGTAATTCATAAGTAAGTATGTATTAATAATTGGATGTTTGCTTTTAAGTTTCTATAGCCAGCTTAAGGTCAATGATACTCTGTAATACCTTGGAGCCATTGGGTACCACAAAATGGATTCATGGTTACTTCCTCCCAGATTTTTGATCCCGGCCTTTGCATCTACGCGCATCTTTTTGATGTGATATCTGCTGCCAACGTCAAGATCCATGTGCACAAATGAGTCCAGTGGATCTCTTATTCCGGAATGGTCAAAGGTGGTATATCTTTCACCTGTATATCCGGCACTGAATTGAATCCAGAGGTAGTCTTCAAAATGAAGGGACGTTTGTCCGCGATGCTGCCATTTGGGCACATAGAATAATTGCTTGCCTACACTTTGATCTCCAGCAAACCGTTCCCTGCGAATGGAAACATTTGTATATGTAAGCAGATAGGAAAAAGTCATTCTGGCACGGTTCAGCTGTAGTCCGCCGTCGACAGAGAACTCCACGCCATAAGACAACATCTCATCCAGGTTCACCGCACTGAACCTTCCGTCGTCTCCCGGCCTCCACCGGATTCCCTGGTCAAAGTGCTGCCTGAACGCCGTAGCTGAAACCTCCAACTCTATTCTGTTTCTGTTCTTTGAAGGAACCATATGACTGGAAACACCGGCTTCATAAGAGAGCACTTTTTCCGGTTTTACATCCGGATTGCCCCCCGGAACCCAGAAACGGTCATTAAAAGAAGGAGTGTTTCTAGTGTGGCTGATGGCCGCTCTGAAAACAACGTTATCAGAGCGGGGAGTAAATGTTGCAGCCAGCGAGGGGTGGATAAATCCTCCGTATTCCTGAAAGTAATCCACTTCTGCCGACGGATACCAGGTGAAGTTCTCGGTCATATGCCAGGAATGATTCCATCGGAGCGACAGATAGGATGGATCCGGTTTTTCACTGTAGTTATCGCTTTTAATAAATTGACGAGCGGCATGCAGAACCACATAAGATTGATGTTTTTGGTTCCACTCATGGCGAAGTGAAGGCTGCAACATAAGCAGATCTGTTCTGCTGCGTTCCCAACCCATGGTTCTGTTGTCTCTGTAGTCCAGATCATACCGGTACCATCCGCCGCTCAGTGCTGCCTCAGACCGACGTGAAAGGGTATATCCGGTCTGAAGAATCCATCGAATAGAATGATCGTCCTGTCGTGAGAATACCGGGGCACTTACAGGTCCCGGAAGGTCATTTTGAATGTGATTGATCCAAAAAACGGATCGAATTCGCCAGGATCCCGAAACGTATCCTGCCTGCCCCATGCCGGAAAAAGCATTCAATGCATTGTTCTCCCGTTTTCGTTCCACTCCCCTGATCATATCATGATAGGTGAAATCATTTTCTTCTTCTGTCCGCTGGAACTGAACCCCAGTGTACCAGTTTCCCTGGTTCAGAAAGGCTCCGGCACGGGATTGCCTGTGACCATAGCTGCCTATCGACTGACTTACAAACCCTTTTTCAATCGGGGCGGCTGAATTCATAGAAATGAGTCCCCCGATGGCTCCTGCTCCATGGCCGGTTAATGATGCAGGGTTTCCGGATGAGACAGTGAGACCTGTGATGAACGATGCAGGAATGGCGGACATATCCAACCCACCGTGCATAGGATGATTTAGCGGCATCTCTTCCCAGTAAATCCGGGTCTGGCGCGTGGACATTCCCCTTTGATAGACCTGAGACATATTCCCGGGTCCATAGCTTCGTATACCAACAAACGAAGTGCGTTCAAGGAGATCCGAAACCGAAACGTCCCTGTGACGTGAGAGCACATCCCGGCTGATCCTTCGGACGGACACCGGTAGTTCTAAGTCATTTTTATCCCATTGCCGGGCTTGTATCACCAGCTCATCAAGAATATGCAGGCCCAGCGTATCCGGTTCCGAAGCGTTGGAATAAACGGGAGTAGTCCCCCATATGAGCAGAATCAGGATACACGCGGTTCGTGTAAAAAACGAAGTAAAACCCATTCCAGTTTTCTTTCACCGATGCCTTTAATCCCGAAAGCTTCGATAAATACACCCGGGCAGGTCTCCTGACTTCATTCATAGGATTGACTGGCCTTCCCATCCGCTGTGAAGCGGACAGTGGCAGGGGCTGGATCAATCTTATACGGAATGTTACAGTTGCGGGTACAGCTTCCGATTTTCACGGAATTCCCTTTTCACTTCCTGTTTGGAAGAACCCTAAGCGATCAATGCTCATAATAGTAAGATTGATTTTTATTCGCAATCCATAAAAAATCTATTCTTTTTTTTGAACAGAGCCATCAGAAGAACATCGAAAAATATCAAAAGTGATAACGGTATGACAGACGAATATTCCGGCCCATCATGGGGATATCCCTTTGCTCAATTCTTGAAAGGTGATCTCTCCAGGTAACATCGAATATATTTTCCATGCTCAGTGCCACATGATGAAACCGTGCGTTGCCTAACCGCACACCGGCATTCATCCCGGTCAGCATATAGCCACCGGTACGTTCTTCATTTTCAGCAATCCTCTTCTGTGACAAACCCCAGCGCAAATGGATATCGGCCCACCATTTGCCGGTATCATACCCTGTCTGGAAAAAACCTTTTAGTGGCGGCATATAAGGCAGCGGTTCACGAGAGGTTCCTCTTTCTTCACCCACTACATAATCGAGATGTACAGATGAATAAAGATCATCAATCCATTGAACTCTCATTTCGGCCTCACCGCCATAGAGAATAGCGTCTGTGCCAAAATAGTGCATCACCGGTAACCCTCTTACCGGTTCTCTTTCTCCTGTGGGCCGGATGGAAATATAATCATGAATACGGTTGACAAATCCGGCCACTTTCATGTATCCTCTCGCCGTTTCATACTGAAGGAAGATATCGGCACCATATCCCTTTTCATCCTTCAGATCCGGTTCGCCTCGTTCATACCGTCCGGCTGCCAGATGAAGCGCATCGGCATAGAGTTCCTCTACTGAGGGAGTCCGGTGTGCCCTGGACAATTGAAGCCCTCCTCCCAAGGACGATGTCATTTGTACAGACATACCGGCTGAAGCGGCTACAATCCCCCGGCTTCTCCTGTCTTCCACCTGTGAAAACAATTCATTGGTTAAGGGTTCCATGACGTTCCACTCGAACCGCACACCACCTTGCACACTCACAACATCCGACAATTCAATCTCTTCCACTATAAACGTGGCCAGGCTCCATCCGGATGCATTTGGAGTCAGTGCTTCATCGCCTCCAACCTTGCGGTTGAAATAATGAAACGTAAAGCCGGTAGTACCATCCGTCCTGCGTCCGGATAACCTGTTTCGAAAAAGCAGGTCTGTCTGAAAAAAATGTTGATCTACGGATAGTTCCAGATCCTCCTCCACGATCTGGTTGTTCTCCCACTCGGTTTCCCACTCTTCGTGCGTATAGAAATGATAGCCCATTTTTAGCTCTGCACCACTAAAAAGACGAGTACTCACGGGTTGATACATCATGGCTTGTGCAGATAACCGGCTCATAGACAAATGAACCTCCTCGTTCTCATCGAAGGGATCCTCAGGAATTCCATATTCATGATGATTGAAAGAGATGGAAAGCCCTCCTACTCTTTCATTCGATCGCACAGCACCCCCAGCCGAAACATGCCAGGCTTGTACATCCGTACCGGGTATACTTCCATTCGGAGTTTTCATATCCCCTGTATTTCGATACGACCCACGGAGATTAAACGCTTTTTTTTCCGAGCCATGTGCAATTCTTCCAGATCCGGCAAGAGACTGCATACCCGTCTGCCCTTCCATCCCGCCATAGCCGGAGACACCTTCACTCCACACCGTTGGTATATCTCCAGAATGGATGTTTACAACCCCTCCCATGGCACTGGATCCGTAAATCAGGCTGGATGGGCCCCGAATAATATCAATCTGGTCAACGCCAGACGGATCCACAATCACGGCATGGTCATGTGCCGTTGAAGAAACATCCCCCATCCTCATTCCGTTTTGCAGCATCTGAATACGCTCGCCATCCATTCCTCTAATCACGGGCCTTGCAGGGGCTTGTCCAAGGGAGCGCATGGAGACCCCGGGCTGTCCATCCAGCAACGTACCCAGCGAAGTGGTGTTTTTCTGGATGATATCTACCGCGTTAAACCTTTGAATCGGCTGATAGCGCGCCATTTGTCCATGCATCCGGCCCGTTACAAGCATTTCATCCCATGTAAAGAGATCCGCTTCAAGGTAGATCCGAAAGATAGTATCCTGCTCTTCCGGTATATTGATCTCTATTATTTTTTGATTATACCCTATGAATCTAACCAATAATTCCCATTCTCCAGGTTCTGGCCGCTGTAATGTAAAAGCTCCATCCTCCCTTGTTACCGCTCCATGATCTGTTCCTATTATCTGAATAGTAGCTCCCTGGAGTGGGTGTGAATCCACATCAAAGACATAGCCTTTAATATGGTTCTCAGCCATAATATCTTCCGGGCTTAAGATGGAGCTCAAAATCAGGATTAGTACCCACAAAACCTTTTTATTTTTGATATATGACATGTTCATTTTTTAATAATCAGAGTTTTTTAGTTTACCTGAAGTTAGCCTCTCCTAACTTTTAAGCCAAATTATTTTTTACCTATAGTAACTATTTAAACTTATTTGCGATAGAACAGAGAGTTCCTATTGTGTTATTGTTTAGGTATGTCTAACTTTATATGTATATTATACTCTCGTTTGTTCTTTTATATATTCTACATTTACCTATGTCTATTCTGAATTATAATCGATCCAATAATCCTCGCCTGAGTGAATCCCAGGAAGATTACCTGAAAGAAATCTTCAAATTGAATGAAGTGAATACCACGGTAAGTTTGCAGGATCTGGCAGACAGGCTGAAGGTAAAGCCGGCTTCTGTAACCGGGATGATGAAAAAGCTGAAGCAGTTAGGCCTTGTTACCTATGAGCCTTATAAAGAGGTCGCATTGACCGACGTTGGCGAGGCCATTGCTCTTGAAGTACTGCGCCATCACCGCCTGTTGGAACTGTATCTGGCCAGACATCTGAATTATTCCTGGGATGAAATTCATGAGGAAGCCGAAAGACTGGAGCATGTAATCAGTGAAAAATTTGAAGCGGCCATCGCTGAACTTATGGGTCATCCTACGCATGATCCACACGGAGATCCGATCCCTACCATTGATCTGGAGATCCCGGATTCGCCAAATCTGACCGCAGTAACGGCAGTCAAAGAAAACAATCATGCCATCATTCGCAGAGTCATGACTCAGGACAGTGACATTTTAAATATGCTCTCCCGGCTGGATCTTACCATCCATTCAAAAATTACCGTTACAGGCAAGGATAATGCCGGTATTCGGATTCGGGTAAATGAAAACCAGTACCTGTTACCACACTCTATCGCCCGGTTTGTATGGGTTGAGTTAGCATCGAATATTTAATACGTTATGATCACCACCTTTTTTACCAATCACACATTTAATTATACGTTTTTTCGGAACCTCTCCCCGGCTCTGATTACTCTTTTCATATTCAGCACCGTTTTTTTATCCGCCTGTTCTACGGATGACCAAAATGATGAACGTTTTTATGTGGTTACCACCACCAATATCATTTATGATGCCGTACAACATATTGGTGGAGACGATATCCGTGTACACAGCCTCATGGGGCCCGGAGTTGATCCGCATATCTACCGGGCAACGCCCAGAGATTTCCAGCGCATGGAAAAGGCCGATCTTATTTTCTACAATGGCTTATTTCTTGAAGGAAGGCTTGCCAGTATACTGGACGGGCAGGGTGAGCGTACCTATGCCGTGGCTTCGGCCATACCAGAAGAGCTGCTGATTCCGGCAACAGAGTTCGGCGGCAGTTTTGATCCTCATGTTTGGTTTGATGCAAGCCTTTGGGAAATAGTGGTTAACGATATTGCACGGGTGCTTTCCGAAAAACTCCCTGAACAGGAAGAAGCCTTTACAAAACGGGCTCAACGTTTACAAGAAGATATCCGGCATCTTCATGAAGAAACTCTGGCCCGTATACAGAAAATTCCTGAGAATCAGCGCATGTTAATCACGGCACATGATGCCTTCCAATATTTCGGAAAAGCTTATGGCATCGAAGTTCGCGGGCTTCAGGGCTTAAGCACCGCCTCTGAATATGGTATTCAGGATGTTATAAGAATGGTAAATTTGGTTGTTGAACGTCAGATACCAGCGATTTTTATAGAAACAAGTGTGAGCACCAGAGCGATTGAATCGGTCATAGAAGGAGCGCGAAACCGGGGATTTGACCTTCGGCTTGGTGGCGAACTTTACTCCGATTCCATGGGTGCCATTGGCACTCCCACAGGTACCTATACCGGAATGTTCCGGTATAATGTAGATACCATTGTACAGGCACTTACCCGCAATCCGGAGCATCCCTCATGAACGAGAAAAGTCCACATATGCCTCCCCTTGAGGTTCATGACTTAACCGTTGCCTATAATCAGAAACCGGTCTTATGGAATATTGATTTTGAGATTCCGGAAGGCTCTCTTACCGCCGTGGTCGGCCCTAACGGTGCCGGTAAATCTACTCTGATCAAAGCGATTATGGGTTTGATACCTTCTTCATCCGGATACGCCCTGTTTTACGGAAAACCTCTTGGAAAACGTCGCAGTTCGGTTGCGTATGTTCCTCAACGGGAGTCCGTTGACTGGAATTTCCCTGTAAATGTTTTTGATGTGGTTTTGATGGGGCGCTATCCCCACCTGAAACTCTTTCAGCGTCCACGTCCTGTCGATAAGGAAATTGCTATGAATGCTCTGAAAGAGGTGGGAATGCAGGAGTATTCCGATCGCCAGATTTCGCGGTTATCCGGCGGACAGCAACAACGTGTTTTTCTGGCCCGGGCACTTGCTCAGGATGCTTCGGTATATCTTATGGATGAACCGTTTGCAGGAGTTGACGCAGCAACAGAAAGAGTCATTTTTAATAAACTCAAAGAGCTTCAGGAGCAGCAAAAAACGATTCTGGTTGTTCACCATGACCTTCAGAACATCAAAGCGTATTTTGATCATGTGATGATGCTGAACTTAAGGCTGACGGCCTTTGGTCCAACACAAAGCACTTTTACCGATGACAACCTCCAAAAAACCTATGGCGGGCGACTTAATATTTTGAGCCAGATTGTAGAACGAAGTCGGCAAGAGCGGTTTGTCCGGGAGAAAGAATAAAGGGAAAGATTAAACCATGGATGCTTTTTGGGAGTTTTTTTCTTTACGCGATCCTAATATCCGGTATGTACTGGGTGGTACAGTCTTGCTGGGAATAGCCTCGGGATTGATCGGTACTTTTACCGTACTCAGAAGAAGGGCTCTAGTAGGAGATGCCGTAGCTCATGCCATCCTGCCCGGTGTATGTCTTGGTTTTATTCTTGCAGGTGGAAAGGATCCTCTTCTTCTGGTAGCCGGTGCTTTTGTTTTCGGTTTATTGAGTATGATCACCATGGACTTTATTACCCGGAACAGTATTATTTCGCCGGATACCTCTATTGCCATGGTGCTTTCTGTCTTTTTTGGCCTTGGTGTTGTGCTATTAACCATGATTCAGTCATCGTCATTTACGGACCAGAGCGGGCTGGATGACTTTTTATTTGGGCAGGCGGCCTCCATGGTGGGTTACGATGTAAAGGTTTTCGGTGGTTTAAGCCTCTTTATTATTCTTTCAGTCATACTGGTATATAAGGAATTCAAGGTAATCAGTTTTGACCTTACCTATGCAAAAAGTATTGGTTATCCGGTAAAACGGCTGGAACTGGCAATGGCTCTTTTAATGGTCTTAATTATTACCGCCGGGATTCAGGCCGTAGGTGTCGTTTTAATGGCTTCTATGCTCATTATACCTGCTGCCGCCGCCCGGTACTGGACGGATTCACTTTCATACCTGCTCCTGATAGCCGCTGTATTCGGAGCGATCTCGGGAGCTGCCGGTTCGTTCATCAGTTATACGGCTCCGGCAATGCCTACCGGCCCCTGGATGGTGGTTAGTGCCGCATGTGTTTTCTTTGTCTCATTTTTCTTTGCACCAGGCCGCGGAGAACTCTCCCGAATGCTTGAAAGCAAAAAACTGTCTTTTAGAATACGTCGTGAAAACGTTCTCAAAAGTCTCTATTCCTTTGAAGAGAAAGATGGAAAAGCAGAACGTGTCCGAACATTATCTGAATTGATGAAGACACAACGGCTGTCGAAGCTGAAAATGAAGAGCATCCTCTCCTATTTAAAAAACAAAGAACTCATACATGTATATCCGGGTCCACCCAGTGGCTTTGTACTCACTGAAAATGGCCGAAAAGAAGCAAAAAGGCTGGTTCGTGTACACCGGTTGTGGGAAAAATACCTAAATGAGTACCTTCAGATTCCCGAGGATCATGTGCATGACGATGCGGAGTCTATGGAGCATTTGATTACCGAAGACATTGAAAAAGAGCTCAGAGCCTCGCTGGGATCGCCGGATAAAGATCCGCATCAAAGCCAAATACCATACGATGACCCCGCATCGAAGCAACCGGACAGGAGCTCAAACAGGAGGAATACAAAATGATTACCTCAACCGGCTGGATCTTGTTAACCGGAATATTGGCCGCCTCTTCGTGTGCGCTGATCGGGACCTTCCTTGTCCT
>JASCXY010000250.1 GCA_030012235.1 Balneolaceae bacterium ANBcel3
TGTTAATTAGAAAGGGGTCCTTCGTAACGAAAAAAATAATATGCTGTAACAAACTTTGAGAAGAATATCCCTTTATGTATAGAAAAGCAATAAAAAGGGCCAAGATCCTCTTTGCCATTCACTCCGCCACCGAGTATTATACGAATGGTCATTTGCTCTCAATCAGATTGGAACCGATGAGAAGCAACGACACTTAAACCGGGTATGTACGAATGCCGATTAAAGAAGGGCCAGACAACGCTTCAGAAGATGTATTCTCTTTAGTATCATCACATGAAGGGTTTCGGTTTGGTTGGATTCGCTCCCGAAGCCGGTGATAAAAGAAAGGACAGATGTTGTAATACTACGTTTATGCGTATAGAAAAAGCGGAAAATGCAGAACAGGTATGGGAGTATTTGCTCAGGGAAGCAAATCCTGATACCACACTCGTATTGGTGGGGAACCTGCTTACTGCAAGAGATATCCGCCGAAAATGGCAGCAAGCCCGCAAGGGCTTTGCTCCGGATATACGGACGCTGGAGGACTGGATAAAGGAATTGGCCTTGCACAGCCTGTCGCAGGATTCTCTGCCCGAGATCATTCTTGGCGCAGAAGATCGTACTCTGTGGCTGGAGCAGTGGCTGCTGCATCATGCCGATGAACGATACCGGCGTTTCTCAGGAATCGGTTCGGTCACGGCGATCTCAAATATCATCGGAAAATTGTATAGGAGTGCTGTTCGACCCGGTCAACTGCTTGATAAGGTCAGGAGCCGCAATACATCCGGCGATAAACCACCCCCTTCACGACTCGTTTTGGCCGAACTGATTTATGCTTTTGAGCAGGAAATGAAGGCTAAAAAATGGGCCTGCCTGGAGGAGCTTCCCATGCTGGCCGATCGTATTGCACATCATATGATCGGACACAAAAGCATCGTGCTCTACCTGATTGATGAGATGGATACTCTCCAGGAGCAGTTTCTAAAAAGAATTCAGGAAGATGCTTCCGATAGTGCCCCTGAGTTCCTGAAGATCGAAATGAGCGCCCGTGAACACTACGGCTGTTCTGATGAAAAGGCCTCTGAACAGGCTCTTTATCCCCGGTCCGGGTGCTATATGGAGGTATTTCATCATCCCAGAATGGAGCTTGAATATGCCGTACGTCATATATTGGCAACCATTGAAAAGCAGGAAGAAGTGTCTCCGGATCATCGTAAGAAGGATCTTTGTTTTGATGATTTTGTGATTTTGACCGGCGACTTATCCCATTATGAAGGACTGATACCGGATATGGCAGCACGTTTTGAGGTTCCGCTGTACACAAGCCGGGGGCCATCACTGATTAGCCATCCGTTTGTCCACCGTTTTTTAACCTATCTCAAACTGGAATTGAACGGGTTTGAAGTCGACGATGTGGCACGTGTTTTTTCCGATAACCGAATGTCACTTCCTGAATTGCCGGAGTTTGACGAACAAAAAGCCCCGAATATTCGTCATTTTTCACAGTTTTGTCGGAAATGGAATCTCCGGACACTGAAAGAAGCTGAAGAGGGATTAGGTCCCATCATGGAGAAGCTTCTTCAGAAAAAAAGCACAGAGAGCGAGGAAGATCATCATAAACGCAAGGAGGCCGTCCAGCGTGACCGGGAATTTTACTCGGAAGTAATCCGCCACCTGGAAGCTATGAGGGGGTTTTATAAGGTCCCTGACCGGCAGAGCCTGGTGAAATGGATGGAGTGGGCCCGGCAATTGTTACGGCTTCAGGAAAACCTGAAGAGCAAGGAAGCGAACGAGGCTCGAAGGGTTTTTGAGGTTATTCTCGATAAGACAGAAGTTTCGAGCAATCGGCTTGAATTGCAGCATTCGCTGAGCCAGCGTGATTTTTTTAAATTGTTGGAACTACGCCTGAAGGAAACCCGGGAGCGGGTTCAGGAAATTCCCGGAGGGATACTGGTGACTGAAATCAGCCAGCTTCCTGAGGTGCATGATAGCATTGTTTATGTGCTGGGGTTGCACGAAAATGGATTCCCAAAGGCCGAAAGCATGGATTTTCTCCAGTTTCGGTATGAAAAGGCCTTGCAGGAGCTGACCGGCCGTGATGGTTCGGAAGCTTTTGAAACGGGGCGCAGACAGCTGGCCCGGCTGCTGGCATCAACCTCCCCCCGGTTTTTAAGTCGCCCCTCATACATCGCACAGAAAGCAGTGATGGCCTCTCCACTGTGGATTGATCTGGAATCGTTCATGAATGATTCGGATCAACAGTTCAGAGGCTGGGATTCTTTTTTATCGGAGGGATCTTCTTCCGGAGAACGTGCAAGCTACGATCAGCGTCTGATGTGCCAAATGGACAGAGGCCTGTGGATGGTGCAACGAGGGGCACAGAAAGGGGGTGAGCGCGACTTGGAGCTGTCAGGGGCACAGGAGGGGGAATGGATGAGGTGGTTCAGGAGTGTGGCAAACATGGAGCAATGTCGGAGGGAAGCACATGAAATGGGCCGATACGACGGGGTGGTTTCTTCCAGGATGGCAACTCAATGGCTGAAGAGCCGGGACAATCTTCTTAATCTGAGTATCAGCCGGTTGAATACCTTTGCAACCTCTCCGATCGATTACTTTTTTAAATTCGTTTTAAAACTCGAGCCGCTCCACGACTACAAAGACGACGCAGAATCGTCGGTCAAGGGTACATTATTACATGAAATCCTGCAAAACTTTTATTCTGATACGGTTGAAGAAGGTGCACCGGTCCGGCCTTTAGAGGATATCGATGCCGCGCAAAAACGCATGAATTCCATAAGAGATCGCCTGCTCAAATCGTACGAATATCAGCTCGGGAATCCGGAAAGCCCGTTTCCCGGCCTGCTGAAAAAGAATGTGGAGCGAGCGACCGGCTGGTTTCTGGAAAAGGAAGTGGAAAACATTGAAATGGTGAATGAAAAACTGGATACGAGCCGTCCGGCGGTTTTCTATGACACCTACGGCTTTTCCATGGAGCAGTCCTGGTCGTTTGAAGAAAACGTGGAGGGGGTTCATGTAGTCTTTCGGGGAATCGTTGACCGGATTGATCTGACCGGGGACGGTTCCAATGCAATTATATATGATTATAAAACGGGTACGTCTGGTTGTCACAGGTATAAAAGGGACATCCTGACAGGGAAAGGCTTTCAGCTGCCCATTTACGGACGCTATCTTCAGAAAAAGGGAATTCCCCGGTTCCTGGCGGGATACTATGTATTGCCACTAAATGGACGCAGGAGAGACGTGGCTCGGTCCTTTGAGCTGGGTTCGGCCGAGTTGATCCAGGAAGAGAGCCTGTTGAAAA
>JASCXY010000251.1 GCA_030012235.1 Balneolaceae bacterium ANBcel3
TTGCTGAAACCCTGTACGGCTCAAAAAGGACTTTTAATTTTAAAGTTAGAAACAGCCGGAGAAGCCGGGCATGCCGCCAGGGTATCCGGGCCGAATGCAATATATGAGATGGCTAAGTGTCTGGAAAAACTAAAACAGATCCATTTTGAGGAGGAAAATCCTTTTATTGGAAAAACCAGGATAACGCCAACAACCATTGAAGGAGGAACGGCCCGAAACGCTCACCCCGATTCCTGTACGGTTTATTTGGATATTCGAACCATTCCGGAAGTGCCAAATGACACCATTATCGAACGGTTGAGCAAGGAGTTGAATTTGACGGTTACGGTTCACAGTGACCGGTTTGTATCGACCAGCACAGACCCGGATCACCCTATTGCTGTCATAGCCCGGGAGGTGAGTGGGGAGTCTTTGTTTGGTTCTCCAACCGCATCAGATTGGGTGTTTTTGTCGGATGTTCCGACCATAAAAATAGGCCCGGGGGATTCATCGGACTCGCATACGGCGAATGAGTCGGTGGACATAGAACAATTGAATAAAGCCGTTTTACTCTATTCGGCATTAATACAGAAGTACTTTTCTGAAACTCAGAGATGAAATATACACGATATGCATACGGGCAGCATTCCTGCAACAAAGCAACGTTTGCAATGAACAAAGACAAGATCGAATGAAAACGCTTTGGCAAAAAAATACAGATCAGAACAGCTCAGCTGCTGACAACTCCTGGTTCTATCGGTTTACAGCGGAGGAAGACAGGGAGCTTGACCGGAAGCTTATCCCGTATGATATTCTGGTTAATATGGCACAAGCCAAAATGTTACTCAAGGTTGGTGTCTATAGCCAGCCAGGCTTTGAAAAAGTGAATCGGGCATTAACCGAATTATGGGAAAAGTGGGAAAAAGGAGCGTTTACACTTGGTCCGGATGACGAAGATGTGCATTCTGCAGTTGAAAAGTATGTGACAGAGCATGCTGGAGCGGACGGTGCCCGTATTCATACCGGCCGATCCAGAAACGATCAGGTGCTGGCCGATATGCGTTTGTATATGAAAGATTCGATACAGCAGATCGTCTCACTTTGGAGTAAGATCGCTGAGGTCTTGGTTCAGCTGGGTCAGGATCAAAAAGGAGTCTGGTTTTCCGGTTTTACTCATACTCAACCCGCCATGCCTCATTCAGCCGATGCCTGGGTTGCAGGATATCTGGATTTGTTGTCCGATGATATGAAGGCACTAATGGAGGCCTGTGATGTGATTGATCAATCCCCCCTGGGAAGTGCTGCCGGTTATGGAGTCCCCTATATTGCCGTCGACCGGCCCTATATATCCGAACTTTTGGGTTTTTCAAAAGTGCAGGAACCTGTAGCTGCCGCTCAGTTATCCAGAGGGCGCCATGAAATGCAGCTTATTGATGCATTATCATATGGGGCGCTGACCTTTAACCGGATGGCATCGGACATCGTATTTTTTATGCACCCGTCACTTGGTTTTGTTACACTGAGTGATGATCAGGTATCCGGAAGCAGTATCATGCCACAAAAAAGAAATCCGGATGCCTGGGAATTGATACGGGCGGCTTATCATGAAATTTCAGCCTCCCGGGTTCATTTATCCGGGGTGGTTTCAAACTTGATCTCGGGATATCACAGAGATCTGCAGGTGGTTAAAAAAAGCGTAATGGCAGTTTTAGAACAATCCTTAAAGCTGTCCGAAGCAGTATATTGCTCTTTGTCAGGCCTTCGGTTTGATGAAAAGCAATGTCAGAAGTCGCTCACAAAAGAAGTGTTTGCGACTCATTATGCCAATGAGCAGGTTGCCCGCGGTGTGCCGTTCAGAGAGGCATACAGAGAAGTCGCAAACCTCATTCGGAGTACAGGTTCCCGAGATAAGGAACATGTGGGAAGTGAAACCGGCCTTGTACCGGATACAGAAGCCTATACGCATACAGGAGCTCCCGGATCCGGTATTTCAGAGGAGGTTATCAGGCGTGTTCAAGCCGGAAAAGCGTGGGCCGAAGAGAAACAAAAAGAAAAGGAACGAATATTTCATACATTTTTTTCATAGATAATAACATACAGGAAAAAGAAAGGATGATACGAAAAGTATTGTGTGCATCACAGAATACAAGTATCATAGAATAAACCGAAGAACGGAGCATAACTATGTCTGATATCATAAAAGAAAAATTTCAAGCAACATGTATAGGAGCTGCATTAGGTGAGGCGATTGGTATGCCGGCTGAAGGCATGACTCCCCAACAAGTCTCATCGGTCCATGGAGGAATTGACGGCTTTAAAAGCCGTCCGGAATCCGATGATTTTAGTCCTGTTCAAGCGGGACACTCTGCCCGCCAGACAGAAGCACTGCTTTCCGTCCTTTCTGCATCTGCCCCCCTCCCGGATCTTCAGGAGTTTGCCTTTACACTTAAGCAGGCACTGAACTCCTATCCCGAGAAATGGCCACAATCTACCACTTTTGCCTGGCCGCCATTTCCTGACGGAGGGCATTACACGTTTTCATTTGCCATTCCGGCCGCCCGTCTGTTGGCAGAAGAGCGTGTGACTACCGATGACCTGGTTTCCTGGATGCAGTCATTGACTCCTTCTTCTGTGGTGTGGCAGCAAAGTATTTGGCTGTACCTAAGATTATTGAGCTATTTATACCGACAAGATCCGAACACCTTTGATGCGGACGAGTTTCTTGCACGTGCCGCTCGTTTCATCAAGGAAGCGGAAGGATATTTCCCCGGTGATTATAAAATCAGGAGACGGATGCAGGTTACTGAACCGCTGATTGACGAATCCCTGGAGCATATTGCAAAGTCCTGTGGAAACGTGAGTACCCTTGCAGAGGATATGATTACTTTTGTCGGCGTTGTTTTTCACCGATATCACAACGATTATCGAAAAGCGTTGCTTGAGGCAGCGAACATCGGTGGTTCAAGTGAAGCCTCTTGCTTCTACCTTGGAAGTTTGTTCGGAGCTCTTGGCGGGAAGAATGCGCTTGATAGCGAATGGCTTAAAGGGTATAAGGAACTGGATCGGGTAATGTCGGTTCTGGATCGGGTCGAAGAAACCCTTATTCCTGACTCCCAATAATCCGCTTTATTCCGACACTTTACATGGATAAAACATAGCGTTGTGAAAGGCCGGCAGACGGAAATAATCCCTCCGGCCGTATTGCTGGAGGCCTATACCAATGGGTATTTTCCCATGTCTGATCACCGTGATGACACGGAGGTGCAGTGGTATAC
>JASCXY010000252.1 GCA_030012235.1 Balneolaceae bacterium ANBcel3
GGGTACAACAGCGACTTTTGACAGAAGTCCCAGTCCGTAACCATAAAAAATAGTGGTAAAGATCAGCGTTTGGGTGAGATAGATCGTAAGGGACATACGTCCGGCAGATCCAGGATAACTCCAGAAAGCGCTGTCTTTCCAGTGATGATAGGCAAGGATGAGCAGCATCCCATATGAGGCGGTTAATGCTGGAGTACCAATAAAAAAGAAAAACAGATACCCGGCCATATACAGATCCGGTATGATAAGATCCGCTTTCTCATAAAAGAAGTAATGGATAACGGAGCAGGCCATACCATAGGGTAAAAGCCATACGAGTTTCTTTTTAATGGCCGGGAGCTTTTGATCAAGTTGAGAAAACCAGCCGTTTCGTCCTGCCAGAACCCCAGCAAGAAAGATTCCAAGCAGATAAAAAATGCCGATACTGCTGAATAAAAATCCGTAATAGATGATATTTAACTCGCTCAAACGAACAGGAATCATAGCGGCCCAGTTGGATGAACGGTATGCGGTATAGGTGGACAGGGCAACTTCTTCGAACATGGTTTGACTTTCCTGAAAGGATTGCAGGATTTGTTCCCGGGCTTCAGGAACTTGCATGCCCATGTGTACCATGAATACCAAAAGAAGGAACAGGACAAACTGAATGGTTGGAAATAAAAACATCCATACTTTTATCGTTCCTGTTTTACGGTTAATGAAAACCATGAGAAACAAACCGAGAAGAGCGTAGATCAGAAGGATGTCACCCGCCCAAAACAGCGTTGCGTGTATGGCTCCCATGCACGTAAGGATGAGTAATCTTCTCAAAAAAAGCGGTCCGGCTTTTTTCCCTTTATCTCGTGCCCTGGAGATGAAGATCCAGAAACCCAGGCCAAATAAAAAAGAAAAAAGGGTAATGAATTTACCTTCAAAGACGATCACCACAAATGCCCGGCCTATCATGCTGGCTGTATCGGTGAAGGGGTGCATGTCGGTCAGCACTTTTAAAAAAGGAATCCCAAAGTACTGGATGTTTACCATCAGAATGCCAAACAGGGCAAAACCTCTCAGGATATCAAGTTCCAGAATACGATCAGACGAGGATACTGGAGTCAGTGAGTTCATATATTTTCAGGAAGCAGGTGAACGTTCTAAAAAAAGAATAAATAAAAGGTACCTACGTAATGGATGGAGGAAAGTTGCAAAAAAAAGCTCTCAGGCCGAAGCCAGAGAGCTTTTGAGGGGGATTACCCCGTGGACTTCTGGTGATCTGCACCTACGAAATAGATCCGTTAGCTGCAAAGCCGTTCTTCTCCAGGGTGGAAAAACGTCCGTTACCGTTGCCGTTTCTTCCCGGAAAGGGTTGGAACGGCTGGTGACGATTCGGATTATCCAAGAAATCCAAGTACAGACTGTGGCCCCATATTGGCTTGTGCCAACGCAGAGGTAGCTGTCTGTTGCAGGATCTGAAGTCGTACAGATTCACTTTGCTCTTTCGCGAAGTCGGTATCCATTATCCGGCTGACCGCAGACTGGTTAGCGCTGATAGACTGCGACAGGGTTACTTCACGTACACTCAGAGAAGACTGAGCGATACCAATGTCGTTCACACGCCCTGACATGGTGTCAATAGCGCTGTCGATATCGGCAATAAATGAACGGAATTCATCGGCGCCCCATCCGGCAAGATCGAGTCCGCCCTGGCCGCCGGCAGTCCCTGCTGTAGAGATTTCAATAGAAGGGTCACTTCCATCAGCGGATTGTTCGGTAAATGTAATTGTATTACCGGAATGTGATATATCGTGGCCTGCAAATGTAATGGCCCCCGCCAGGCTTTCGGCCTGAGCATTAGCGTCTTCGCCGCTAAACTCGTCTCCCATTACATAACTATTTCCAGCAATCGTGATGGTCTCGCCATCTTCAAAAGCCGTAGTAATATCGAAGGAATAGACACCTTCCTGGCCTGCTATTTCTGACTCAGTATCAACAGTAAAGTTGCTGATTCCGCCTGTTGGGTTGCCATCAGAATCCAACAGGTCAATAGAGATATCACCAGCTGCAAGATCCGACCCGGATGCAGTGTTCTCCGTTAAAATGAATTCAGAATCTAATCCTCCTACAGAATAGGTTCCTTCACTATCAATTGCAGCAGCCAATTCACCCAGGTTTTCAAAGTCATTACCACTGCCAAAAGTGTAGGTATTTTCACCGATAGTAACTGTACCTGAGGCTGCATCTCCTAAATTAACATTGAATGAATACACACCTGGTGTTGCATCTGCCCCTGTGCTGCTTGGTGTAGTAACCTGTACATCACTGACTTGTCCGGTTGAAGCAGTAGTATCGGACAAAGCCTCCGACCCTGTAAAGAGCTGGTGGACGTTAACGGCCGCCAGATCTGCCGTAATGGTATCGGATGCACGCTCACCCACCTGGAAGGTCAGAGAAAGGTCTCCGGTATGACCTCCATCGGCACCATTCAGCAACTGGAAGTCCTGGAATACGGTCTGATTGGCAATTTCGTTGATATTGTCGCCCAATGCCTTGACCTGCTCGGAAATGTACCCGCGCTCGGTAGCACCCAGGGTTTCGTTGGCAGCCTGTGTCGCCAATCCTTTCATTTCAATGAGGTTGTCCATAATGGTATCAAAACTGGCCTCGGCAATGTCCAGTACGGACTTTGCGTCACCTACGTTCTGAAGAGCCTGGCTCAAACCGGATACCCTGCTATTAAGCTTGGTTGCAATAGAGAAACCGGCGGCGTCGTCTTCGGCGCGGTTGATCCGCAAACCGGTGGACATTCTAAGCTGGTTTTCTGCGAGTCCTCTGTT
Source organism: Balneolaceae bacterium ANBcel3 (assembly GCA_030012235.1). Taxonomy (GTDB): domain Bacteria; phylum Bacteroidota; class Rhodothermia; order Balneolales; family Natronogracilivirgulaceae; genus JASCXY01. The sequence goes on from JASCXY010000252.1 coordinate 2,814, forward strand.
GATTCGGTTCAGCGAAAGCTGAGAATCAAGGGACTGAATATTGGTATTAACTCTATTAAGATCACCAAAGGTTGACATGATAGCTTTCTGTGTTTCTTTGTCTGTGCTGTTGCTTTAAAAACGTTGCGTTTGTGTTACGCTTACTGGATTTATCGCATGAAAATTTCCATTCTTGAATTTTTTTAATAAAGTTTTTAGAAAAAACAATAGTTGTTGTATACCAGTGGTTTGTGATTTAAGTAATTTTCATAAAGAAGGAGTTACAGGGAAGAAGTGGACATAAAAAAAGCTCTCAGGCCGAAGCCAGAGAGCTTTTTTTAGTGGAGGTCCCCCGGTGGGTCGCGGGAACTCCGCATCGCAGATTTGGGGTCGGAGGATGCGGAGCCGTTCGCGCTTTGAGGGGAAAAACTTCCGTTA
>JASCXY010000253.1 GCA_030012235.1 Balneolaceae bacterium ANBcel3
AGCAGGAGGGCATGAGGCGGCGCAGAAGCCGCCTGTGTACTTTTGTCAGAAGCAGTTTAAAAGGGCCGGTACAATCTTCATTGTACCGGCTTTTTTTTTATATGGCAGCAAAAGTCAAGGTTACCTTGAAAAGAATGATAGGGTGGCAGTATCAGATTGTGACATAAATAATTTAATCCTACTAAGATCAATGGGGGGTAGTATATATAAATGAAAAAAGAGTTAGTTTAATCAACAAGCTGTATAGAGGATGAAGATATTCTCTTGAAACACTACCACGAAAAATTATTAATAAAGAAAAACATGAACTTAGATACAATTATTCGCAGACGGAAGCTGTGCACTCATATACTTGCCTTTTCCATGGCATTTTTAATATTGGGTTCAGGAGTTGCATGGTCACAAGTGTATGTGAGCCCCGACGGGGATGATGGTGCCGGAGGAAACGGTACTGTTGCCAACCCCTGGCTGACGCTGCAAAAAGCAGTGGAAGAAGCCGATGCCGGTGATACCATATATATTATGACCGGTAATTACACTACTGGTCAAACCGCAGATACCGATAAAGACCTTACGTTTACAACGTATGTCCGATCTGGTATCCCGAATGCGGTATTTGAATCAACAGTTACCATTGAAGGAGGAGCAGAGATTGATATCGTGTTGTCTTCCGACAATCTGGTATTTGAAAACACGTTAACCATCGATGATGCTACGGTAAGCGGAGACGGTGACCAAATATCATTTGCCAACATAATGGTTACTGGAGGTGGAACCCTTACTCTTTCCGGTGATGTTGAAATGGGAAATCTTCGGGTAGAGGCAAACAGTTTTGCGAACTTTACCGGAACTCTGACTTCAGCAAGTATATGGATATTAGACGATGGAGAATTAACAGTTGTAGGTGATGCCAAATCAAACAACGTTCAGTTTACCCAGGACGGAAGTATTACAATAGGAGGAGATTGGGATATTACGCGTCTTCTTTTTTCCGGAGCGGCGACAACGATTGTTCAGGGGAATCTGGATGTAGAAATTGGGATAACCCTGGATGGCGAGAACGCCTCACTTACGGTTTTTGGCGATCTGGAAGTCACCGGAAATATGACGTATGATAAGATTGCTGAGGTTACAATCCATGGCGATGCTGTTATGGAAAGTATAAATATGTACACTGATGGAGTCCTTACGGTAAACGGAAGCCTGCTTCAGCCCAAAGAGAATGTTTATGTAGTTACCGGTGGAACCATCATTCTTGGTGATAACACGTTGATGTTGTTTGCAGAAGATGCCGTATGGCAAATCCTGGGTGGTGGAGGAAGGATCCTTGGTGATGGTGAAGTGCTGATTACAGGACAGGTTGCTCTTGATTGGAATAGTATTTCCATCGCTGTAAAGCTTACACTGAATGCCGATGGCGCCCTCGATCTGGATGGCGAAACACTGGTTCTCCACGACGATTTTGAAAATGAGTCGGGTTCTACATTTATTCACGGAGACGGTGTTCTTGAGTTCTCCGGAGAAAAGGCCCAGATGTTCTGGCCCCGTGGTTTGGTTGCAAACGATTTGGTGGTGACCGGCGACGGTACAGATCTGACGACCCGAACGACCCTTCGTATTGAAGGCGATTTTGAGATTGGAGTTGATGCTTCTGTAATCCTTGGTCTTGAAGGAAGCGACGACCATGCCGTACATATTCGTATGCAGGTTCCTGATCCTGTTCCTGTTCCCCCTCATGGAACATTTACTAACAACGGGGGTTACACTTCACCTGAAGCAGTTCGCGGTTTTGTAATTATTCAGGATGAGGCACAGGTTACGCTCGCCGGCGACGGTGTTTTTGGAAATCTGGACATTCGGGAAGGTTCAGCTACGCTCAGTAATGATATTCTGTTTTCTGGCATCATGGAAGTGCAAAGTCAGGGAAGTCTCGAATTGATGACCCATAACCTTACAATTACAGATGACTTTGTGGATGTTTCCAGTGTAGCGGTAAATCTTTCAGGTGGTGGGATAGCTGGCGATGTTTCTGCCAGGTTCATTGTTGCCGGTGATGCGCAATATGATCTTAGCCTTTTGGGAAATATTCCAGGAGGGACGTACAGTGGTAATCAGGTGATTTCTCCGAATGGTATTAGGAACCTTACTCATACGGCAACAGGCCTGGTGAATATAGACAAAAACAAAGACATTTTTGTTTCAGGCACCGTTCACTCAGGAGATGAGTCTGTACTGCAAGTAAGTTCTGTTCGTGGAATATACTTAACAGGTGATAACAAGGTGCATACCCTTGGAGGTTATTTGGGTAGGGAAAGCGCTGTAGTAGTAACGGGAATCGAAGTTGTGATCAATGGGACAGAGAACGGGATATCCAAATTTTATGATTTTAAAGTGGATGACGGTGGCTCTGTGATTGTGAACGGCTTAAATGCCTTAAATTCAATTCAAATTTTGGAAGGAGAAGCCTTTGTATACTTTAACGAGGACAGTCCGTATAACGATGCTTCGTATTATGGTGGCGGTTATGCGCAAATCATTTACAATAATGTACAGGTATTTGAAGGCGGAGCGTTGACCCTTGATTTGGGTGCAGATGACAGAGGAGTTTTATCTTTTACCCGCCTGTATGGTGGAGACATGACACTGTTAAGTAATTACACCTCACATGGTCAGACGATTTTGCAGGAAGGAAATCTTCATTTAGGGGAATACAATTACCGGGCAAATAATCCGTTTCGTGCATTTCATGGAGACGGCCAGGTTTTCGCCACTACAGGTTATGTGATTCTTAATCACAATGTTACCTTGAGAAGAGATTTTTCTATACCAAATGCGTATGTAACGAATAACATTTCTATATCGGAAGATATCAGTGAAGGCGGTAGTGCAGATTACTTGATCATTACCAACAGTCTGCGCCAGAATGGGGATATGGATCTTTCCGGCGTTGATCTGGTCTTCACCGATGTAGATTATCTCTATGAGAGCGGTTCGATTGACGGAACGTTTGTTTTTGAAGGCGTAAACCTTACTTTGGATGCCACACCAACGTTTGATAACCTCGTAGTGGACGGTGACCTGAACCTGATTCAGGGTGGCCCGGACAACGACGCAGAACAGGATGTTCTTGTTGATGGTATCTTTACCCACACTTCCGGTATCATCAC
>JASCXY010000254.1 GCA_030012235.1 Balneolaceae bacterium ANBcel3
CAAGAATCGGAAGCTTACTATTCTATTAACGAGCGAATATTATTCAGATTTATTCTTTATAAATGTTTGTTCTTAGAGAACCTTTATGACGGCAATGTGTGTTCTAACGGTGTTGTGCATCTTACCTGTAAAAGATGCTGTATGTGGAACATCTTATTGTCGTAATAATTTTCTTATGAGCGGAAATGTCGAACGCCTTTTGGCAGAGTATAGTTATTTATTACAAAAAACTGGGGATGAACAAAACCAATGGAAAGACTGCAGACTGAATAGATCTTTTCCTGCTTCTGTTGTACACCCCATCTTGAAAACCGGAATTCTGAGACTTTTTATTCCGCATCGCTATGGTGGCCTGAATGCTACTGTTCATGATTGTCTTAAAATGCTGGATATTTCAGCTTATCATGCTCTTCCTATGTCCCTGTTGATGGGTATTAACGGTGCATTGTTTATCCAGCCCGTGGCCAAATATGCAGAACCAAACGTGGCGGAGGAGATATTTAAACGTTACAGGAATGAACCTGTAATGGGTGGACTCATGATTACTGAACCAGAGTATGGCTCGGATGCACTTCACATGGAAACTTTTTATCAAACCCATAAAGATGGATTTGATGTGAAAGGAAAAAAACATTGGGCTGGATTAACCGGTGTCGCCGACTACTGGTTGATCACTGCAAGAGAGAAGCACGACACCGGCAGGCTTGGAAGAGATGTATCTTTTTTTATTCATGATAACAGTAAACCCGGAATAACAGTTGAAGAACTATATAATAATGCCGGCTTGTATATGCTCCCATATGGAAGAAACCGTGTGGATATCCGTGTCCCGGGAACGTATAAGTTGGTTCCGGAAACTACTGGAATCAGCATTATGCTGGATACGCTTCATCGAAGCAGATTGCAATTTCCCGGAATGGCTATTGGCTTCTTACGAAGACTTCTGGATGAAGCACTTGTTCACGTGAATCAACGTGTGGTGGGAAAGAAAAAACTTTTGGAGTACGAGCAGGTACAATATCGCATATCCGGATTGCAAACGAATTTTATGGTTTCTTCTGCAATGTGTATCTATTCCGGCTCTTTTGCCGATATTAGTAATAACACAGTGCCTATGGATTTGCAGGCTAATATAATTAAGGCTGTAGTCACAGATATGATGCAGGAATCAGCACAATCTTATCAGCAATTGTGCGGGGCAATGGGCTATCAGACGGATCATCTTGCGTTCTCAGGCATAGCGGACAGTCGCCCTTTTCAAATATTTGAAGGATCAAATGATATCTTGTATCAACAAATCTATGAATCTGCGATTAAGTATGTTAAACAAAAAAAGCTTACGTCATTAAACTCATTGATCAGATCTCACCCCTTTCTGAAGGACAGTACCTGGCTGCTTAATGAAGATATTGGATTGGAACAAAATGCGATAAATCAGTCCAGGCAGGTTCAGTTGGGAAAAGCTATCGGACGAGTTGCCTGCATGAGCCTGCTTCAGAGATATACGGCAGATTTGTTTCCTGAAAGGATGCTGTCTTCTGCTATGGATGACCTGAAAGAGGATATAGCGGCAATGATTTCAGCATTTAAGAAAAACTCCCCTAAAAAGATAGATTCTTATTTCAATTCATCAGAAACCGACTGGTTTACGATCACAAGATCTATGTAGTCACATGGCTTGTTTCGTGAGTAATCCAGGATGTTTTTGAAAGCATTTTGTGTACGGGACACTTTCCGGCAATGACGTCCAGTTTTTTTACATGTTCCTCAGATAGCTTCCCGTAAACACTTATTTTTGCATGGATAAACCGAACTTTTCCTTTGTCGACCATATACGGGTGCTCTTGAAAACGTTTATCTTTTTTGTCAACGTTCTGCTTCCCAGCATCTATTTCAACATCTACATCCTCCAAAGGAATTTTTTTTCCTTCCGCATACATTCGGAGCGTCATACAAATACATCCGGCTAAAGCCGCATATACCGATTGAATCGGTGTAGGTCCCTGGTTATTTCCACCTAAAGAAATCGGTTCATCTAAAATCTGAAGATGGTTTTCCATTTGAATAGAGGTTAAAAACCGGGGCTCTTTTTTTAATTTCGCTTTTATCATGGAAATAATAGTTTATTAATGAAGGCAGTAGTGTTTTTAGAGGCTGCAATAAATATATAGATAATAATATATGTAATTTGTATGAAAAAACAAAGTCTGGTGGTACTAACAGGCGCAGGTATGAGTGCTGACAGTGGTATTACTACCTTCAGAGATTCAGGGGGATTATGGGAAGGGCATAGTGTTATGGAGGTTGCTTCCATTGAAGGTTGGCAAAAAGATCCTGACAAGGTGTTGAATTTTTACAATATGCGCAGAAGGCAGTTGAAAGATGTGCAACCTAATGCCGGTCACAAAGCACTGGCAAACCTGGAGGTTCATTATGATGTGACTATTATCACCCAAAATGTAGATGATCTCCATGAGCGGGCAGGATCTTCGCATGTGATTCATTTGCATGGAGAGCTCACGAAAGCCAGGCCGGATGGGGAAGAAGGCCCGGTTATAGATATTGGCTATTCGGATATATTGCCGGGAGATACAGATGATGACGGGCGTCAGCTTCGTCCTGATATTGTTTGGTTCGGTGAAATGGTTCCGATGATGGCTGTTGCTTCTGATTATGTCTTGAATTGCGATATTCTATGGGTAATCGGAACTTCTCTGGTGGTATATCCGGCCGCAGGCCTGGTGGATCTGCTTAATAATGATCAAATGCTTGTAGTGGTTGATAGAAGGAAACCGGATTTCAGGTTTGGGCCTAAAACCCGGTTTATAGAAAAAAGCGCAGCTGAAGGAGTGCCTGAGCTGGTAAAAGAGTACTTAGAGAGATAATTTGTAAACCTCTACCGTCATTAGTGTCAGAATATGCACATACAAAATAAAGGTAATTATGTTAACCCGAAGATGGTATATGGCAACAGGTAAAAGAGAAGTATCCCTTTTTTTCTGAATAGATAAAGAGTACCTGTCATACAGGTTTATATAATTGAGCGATATATGGATACTTGATAGACTGAGAGCTATTTTCTTATAGAAATAAAACAGTTTTATATTCCATACACCTTTGACACTATTTCATAACT
>JASCXY010000255.1 GCA_030012235.1 Balneolaceae bacterium ANBcel3
TAAAGCCATTGAGTAGCTCCCATTGCCAATAAGAGAGTGGCCGGATGCAAAGCTATGGCTTCACTTTCCTGAACGGTATCCGCATTACTCCGGGATTCAGCGAATCTTTTTAATATACGGGCCGGTTTTAACATAAATATGTTCATAGACGACTGAAACAAACGACAACCTGATAATACTCGAATATCATACTATTAAGTGAAGCAAATACCTTTCCAATTTGACCTGGTGACTATATTCTTATTTAAAATTAGAACAGAAAGAAATACTCCACTCTTCTAATTCATCCAATATCAACTACTTAAAGAATACTCGCTTCCAAAAAATAATGTTGTATAATTTCTTATCGGCAGGATATACAAAACCATAATTCATTTTTTCTAAATACCCCCTTAACAAAATGTTGATTCATTTAGGCCGGTTTGTTTGTATCTTAAGTAATGCATGTCTGACAACCACATCTACAAAATACTATTACTATGAAAATCAATATGATTAAAAGAATTAGGGGATTTTTGTTGGGTTGGGCTGCTATAATAATCTGTCTGCCGTTAATAGCGCCACAACTTAGTGCACAGGAGTCGGTGTTTAATACCAAAAATGCAACTGGCTTTAATACTCATTTTGATCAAATGAATAACGGTTTGGAGTTTTTCTCTGATAAATCCGTTACTCAGAAAACATGGCATGAGGCTAACCGGGAGCGAAGAAAAGAACGAGTTTCCGAGCGACTTGGACATCGTCGCGATCACATACAAGCCCGGGGTAACAAAGGGCAAGCATCTGATCTCAGGGTACAGTCTTTCGATCTCGATGCATCCGATCTTTATGATACCGCCATCAGTGAAATGGCCGAAATAGACCCGGATGCCCGTTTACTAGAAATTTGGGGATTTGACTCCGGCTTTGAGGACTATTTCATGGACATCACGGACGAAATCGTTCCTACAGGACGCAGTTATGAGTGGGAGTTTGTCTTTTTAAACGATGATGACGAGATGGTCTACTTTTTATGGTTTTATGGAGACGAACTGGATGGTTACGATTACGAGTATATTCCTGATTTACCTCCCGGCGAAGTGCCGCATATTGATCTTGCTACTATAGGAACCCTTCCGGCAAATTTTGCCTCCAGTCAACAGGCTTTGGATGTCGCTCTTAATAACGGTCTTGAAGAAGTCTTGAACAATCTCAACTTAGATCACTGGTTTGATTTTGAATATATTCTCAGTTCGTACTACTTCATCTACGAAGATCTGTTCGACCAAAACTCTCCTCCGTTCTGGGAAGTGATTCTCTATGAGGATTTTTATGACAACGATCATTTCGTTGAACAAACAACTGTTTTCCTGGTTAATGCCCTTAATGGAAACTTTATTGATGTTTTGGTGCGGGAGTACGAAGGATCCACTGGTGAAGTAACCGCACTTTATGATGTTTTTTCTCAGGTTGCTCCTATGATGCCCGAAATAGATGAACATGCTATTTTTGTTCAGGCCTTTGGTTCCGAAGACTTTTCCCTTCCGGATTTACCGGAGGGAAAAAGTAATGAATGGATGATGGTCTGGATCAACCTGGATACGGAAGAAGTAAACCTCTTTTTTAGCGAAGGTGGAGTGGTTTATGATCATGAAATGGCCAACTTTAGTGATTTTCCGGAAGATGAAAGGCCTGATTTAAGCTTTGTGATACCCGTTCAGGATGAATTTGTGAACAGTGATGAGGCGGTTCAGGTTGCCATGATTAATGGTATGATGGAGTTTCTTCAAAACTTACCGTATAGCAATATGCACACATGGATCCGATATAATTTGCTAGGTATAATTGGAGATGATGAAAGAGATCGACTGGGTGTTGAGCAGATCAATAATCCTCTGTGGTTTATTCATACTACTGCTCAATTTTTTGATGAAGTAAGCTATCAACCCATCTTCCAGGAACATAATTTCCACTACATAGACGCTTACACCGGGCAGCACCTGGCCACACAGACGGCTACCTCTTCAGAAACCTTCTCCAACCAACAACCAACGGGTATAACTCTGCATCAAAATTATCCAAATCCATTCAACCCCGTGACGATCATTTCATGGGAGATGGATACCGCAAGCTACGTAACTCTCAGGGTTTTTGATGCACTGGGGCGAGAGGTTGCCGTTCTTGCCAATGAGTTTAAAAACGCCGGAACACATTCCACCCTTTTTGATTCTACAGGATTAAGCAGTGGTGTATATATCTACATATTGGAATCAGAGGGCACCCAGCTCAGAAAAAAGATGACCCTGATCAAATAGGCTAAATAAGCTTCTTTTTTTTATTATAGTAAATCAAAAAAAAACGGTTGTCTTCTTATGGAAGGCAACCGTTTTTTTCTTACATCTTATTTCTTTTGGCTTTTTTCTTTTTCCCGGAGCCTTTCTTTTTTACAAAAGGAGCATAAAAAGGTTCTTTTTTAGCAGCACTGAATTTCTTCTTTTTCTTTTTATTCGATGCTTTTGGTGCACCATCCCTCTTTTTTCTTCTCTCTTTTCTATCTCTGGATCCTTGTTCTTCGTATCCTGTGAACTCCGGTTCTTTCGGCTCCTTTTTCTTTTCAATAAATCCGGAAACCGTCCCGCCTCGCATTTTTAGCAATGCAGCTGCCACCTCAATCGGTGTAAAGCGTTCTTTTGCAATGGCCTCAATTTGTTCAATGTATGGCCTTAACCCACCTGATTCGAGCAGTTTTTCTACATCCAGCCACAGCGATTCCATCATGGAAGCGCCAACCTGTTTTATAGAGGGAAGTGGAATAACCTCAAGACGGGATTTTATTTTATTTTCCAGGAAGCGAATATTACGAACTTTTTTCCCGGTCGCAAACGTATAGGCGACCCCTTTTTTCCCGGCTCTGCCAGTTCTTCCAACACGATGCACATAATATTCCGGATCTTGAGGGATATCATAATTGAAAACAACATCGACATCATCTATATCCAGACCACGTGCAGCAACATCCGTAGCTATTAGTATTTCAATACGGCTGTCACGAAACTTTTTCATGACTTTATCTCTCACCGCCTGGCTCATATCTCCGTGAAGTACATCGCTGGAATATCCTCTGGATTGAATTTCGTTGAT
>JASCXY010000256.1 GCA_030012235.1 Balneolaceae bacterium ANBcel3
AAATGATCCAAACAGCGTAAGCGACAGTTCCGTTCTGGTCATAATGGAAGACAGCCGGGGATCCTTATGGGTTGGAACAGAAAACCAGGGGCTGAACCTCTTTGACCGGGAAACAGAAACGTTTATACATATCAAACGAAGCGACCGGAACCTGCACAGCCTGAACTCCAATGCCATCTATTCTCTTTTTGAAAGCGACAACTCCATGCTTTGGATTGGAACCTACAGTGGTGGCGTCAATATTCTTGACCGAACCGAAGGGCTGTTTGAGCATTACCGGAACCACGCTCATATACCAACCTCCTTGTCAGATAATGTGGTCACCTCTTTTACCGAAACCCCGGATGGAACCATTTGGATTGGTACTGATGGTGGCGGATTGAATATCTTTGACCGGGAAACCAAAACCTTCTCGGTGATGTATCATGATCCGGATAACCCCCAGTCCATCCCAAGTGATGTTATTCTTGACTTAACTAACGACGGCAAAGAGTCCGTCTGGATTGCCACATACAGAAGCGGCTTCAGCCGATTTAACTATGTTACCGGCACATTTGATTATTATCGACATGATCCAAGAGATCCGCGGACTCCTCGACACAATGCGATTTTTGCAGTCTATGTTGACCCTCTTGATCCAGACATTCTTTGGGTTGGAACAAATGGCGGGGTGTACCGCTATAACATTAGCGATGGATCTCATATCAATTACAGAAATGATCCATCAGATCCCACCAGCCTGGATCAGCATGATATTCGCGCTTTCCACCGGGATCAACACGGCACATTGCACATAGGCAATTACGGAGGCTCTATTGTTGAATTTAACGACGAGTCGGAAACTTTCACGATGCATAACTTACAGGATGGAGTTTTCTTTACCAACGTAATCCAGGATATTTATGAGTCCAAAAACGATGAATTATGGCTCGCCAGCTGGGGAAGCGGATTGATCCGGTTTGATCGTGATTCAGAAAGTTTCAAAGCCTATACCGATCGTGACGGGCTACCCAGTAACTTCGTCCATAGTATTCTGGAAGACGAAAACGGTTTTTTGTGGCTGAGCTCTAATAACGGCATTACCCGATTTGATCCGAGGACAGAAACCGTGCTCAATTTCGGAATTGAAGACGGGGTGCAAAGCCGCGAGTTTTATCCGGGCTCCTCTTTGCTTGACTCCCAGGGCTATATGTACTTTGGGGGCATCAATGGTTTTAACCGATTCCATCCCGACAGTCTCAATTTTGAAAAAAGACACTATCCGGTCGTTTTTACAGACTTTTTGATTTTCAATGAATCGGTTCCCATCGGTGTCGAAGATTCACCACTGGACAAACATATCCGTCTGTCTGATAAAATGGTATTGTCTTACCAGGCCTCGGTGCTCACGTTCAATTACGCCTCTTTGAACTTCGATCTGAATGCCGTTACCCAATACGCTTACAAACTGGAGGGATTTGAGAATAATTGGAACTATGTCGGGGATCGCAGATCGGCAACCTATACCAACCTGCGTCCGGGAGAATACCGCCTTCGGATCAGAACCATGGATGGCGACGAACTGGTGGAAGACTACGAGGCGTCCATATTATTGATTATTACCCCTCCCTTTTGGCAGACCACCTGGTTTTATCTGATCTCAGGATTTAGTATCCTCCTGTTTATCGGGCTGTTTTACTGGTTCAGAGTATACAATATTTCCAGGCAAAATAAACTCCTGGAAGAAGAGGTCCGAAAGCAAACCAAAACGCTTCATGAAAAGAACCAAACCCTGGAAAAGACCCTTGATGAACTGAACCGGACCAAAGATCAACTGGTAGAAAAAGCACACAAGGCCGGCATGGCCGATATTGCGACCAATGTTCTCCATGACGTAGGAAACATTCTGAACAGCGTCAATGTCTCTGCTTCTGTTCTCAACAAAACCATTGATAAATCGAAACTGGTCAATCTTCAGAATGCGAATACCTTACTAAGGGAACATCTTCCGAATATCGAAGATTTTATTCTCAACAATCCAAAGGGCAAGGTGCTGTTGGAGTATTATCTTGAACTGGATAAGCCTCTGGCAAACGAGTATCAGACCCTGAAAGATCAGATTAAGCGGCTCACAGAAAAAATTAACCTCATCATTGATGTTGTTTCTGCTCAACAGAGTTTTTCCACAGCCAAAAGGATTGTCGAACACCTCTCCATCGACCAGATTATTGATGACACCCTCTCACTGCGATTGAACAGCTTCAGCCGGCACGAAATCACCATCGAAAAAGAGTACCAGGCCGTTGAGCCTGTCCATGTCGAGAAGATCAAGCTTATTCATGTGCTCATTAACGTACTCAAAAACGCTGTGGATGCCATCAAGATTCAGGAGCCGGAAGACCGTCGCGTGAAGATAAAACTGTATCAGGACGACAAGCACGTATTTATCTCCATATCAGACACCGGTAACGGTTTTGATCAAAGCCAGTTACCCCTGATCTTTAAGCATGGTTATACAACCAAAGAGAAAGGCATGGGCTTCAGCTTGCACAGCTGTGCCAATTATATGAGAGAAATGAAAGGCGACATTACGGCGAAAAGCGAGGGACCCGGGAAAGGTGCTGAGTTTATATTGAGCCTGCCGAGATAAATCCTCAGAGCTCGTTTTTTCGATGTGGCTTGAACAACTCGGTAAGATGTCCGCTGTTTAAAACCGCTTTCGGTGTTTTTTTGGAGTTGATTGAATAGTTCAGAAGTATACACATTCTTCCTATATCCATGAAAATGTTTGAACTTGTTAGGTAAATACATCTAAATAAAAATATGAGAGTCCAAAAGGTAGTTGCTGATGGGCTGTTGAAAATTTATTATACCCTATACAAACGGTTTATTTTTTTTAAAAAAGTCCGATAATAGAGTGATAAAAAGTTTAAGGCTATCAGAGCTATTTGCTTATATTGATTTACTATTTGCCATTATGATTTATGGCTCTTTAATCTCCAATTTAACGAGCTGGTCCAATTACCCGAAACCGCATTGGTATGCAAATTATTAAGAACAGACTTCTTCTTGTGCTTCTTTTTTGCATACTGGCTCCATC
>JASCXY010000257.1 GCA_030012235.1 Balneolaceae bacterium ANBcel3
ACCTCCCAGCCATAGTTCTCTCCGTCAAAATCGGGGGTAATCCGATCAATCACAACGGGCCCCAGAACCCAAAAATCTCCATTAGCGAAAGTACCTGCCGTATACTCCTGATCAAAGTGGAACGTCACTTCATGGATGGAAATTGAGCGAATTGTTATCACCTCGCCCGGTTCAATATCGATGGGTTCAATGACCGGATCCTCTTTATCGTTTTTTGAATCCGAACCAAAAATGGAGCAGGAAATACTTCCGGCAGCAACCAGCAACATGAATAAGCCCCAAACGATTTTTTTAGACATAGACGATCATTAAAATTGAAAGGTTATATGCACCGCGAACTATATAGAGAGTAATTAATGGAATAAAAGAGATCAGCACGGGCTTTAATCTCCTTTAAAAATGCCTACCTCAAGCCCGATTGCGATGGGTACGTAACATAAACGGCTTCCGAAGTAACCCGGTTACCTCTTTGATCCATAACCGCAGCCTTTATTACATTCACTTCATCCCGCAAATCGCTGGCATCGAAATCAAGCTGATATGCAATCGGCGGCGTATTTGAAGGTGCACGTACCGGATCTCCATATGGGGATCCGTTCACATAAAACTGTACCGACTGGACGCCATGAATACTGTAGGCGGAAGCGGCGAGAGTCACCGTACCAGAAACCGGCCTATGATTTTCCGGATAGATAACAGCTACTTGTGGCATGGTGGAAGAGGCTCCAAACGCATCCGAACGATACGTATCCCACATAGCAGACTGGAACGCACTTTTCCGATAGCCTTCGTCCTTAAACGTGCCATGCTTATCCGGAAACCGTCCGCCTTTTCCCTTAATACAACTTCCCGGATGGTCCGGATCCGGCCCCCAGGTTATCATGTAATTGGAACGGATCTCTTCCTCCGTATCTCCATTTGGTGCAGCACAAGGATCCGGCAAAGACCATGTCCCAAAATGCACCCATCGATCCACATAGGAGATTAATGTTTCCGGATTCCAGACTTCCCGCAATTCCGGCATTAACAGCAACGAAAGTACACTTCCTTTGAAAGGCTGAGACGTGCAACAAAACTGATACCAACCCCCAGGAACCTGTCCACCGTCAATGTATCCATAGGGATCTTTGTTGGTTCTGGAGCCGGAACCATAGGCGATGTTATTCCAATAGGATCGCTCCAATGCCCCGCTGTCATAGGCTCCACCGCCGGGCCATCCCCAATGCCCCCATAAAGCGATGCTATTTTGGCCCTCAACAACCGTATAATCCTCATAAAGCAGTGTTTCTGCTACAAAGTCCTTCATTTCCTGATCTCCAAGGAGTGTCACAAAAAACGTAATCGGTAATTTATGTCCAGGTTGCTCTCCACCGCCTCTCGGCCAGAAATAGTCGTTTCTGATAAAGTGGTAATAATCTAAACCGCATTGGAGATAGGCTATCAGTGCCTTCAGGCGATCTTCCTCCGGGCCTTCCACCATAAGCCTCAGCGCGGCATCGGCGGTACGCCGGCCGACATCCGCTGCATAGAAAGGCAGATGATCCGCCGGACGTCCATATTGTGAATTACTTCCGCCAATATGATCCATTTGTACCAGAGTAAACCACTCGGTAACGGTTGCCAGTGAGGGCATGGGATCGACAGCCGTCAGGCGGGGAAGCAGGTCTGCACGGATATCCCTCACGAAATAAAACGGTTTCTCTGTCCCCGCATACGGTGGACGAAAAACTTCGGCTCCGTTTCCGGGAGGGATTTCATCCAGGACCGTCAGGACAGCCGCTTTCTGTAAGTGCGGACGTATCGGATCCACGGCCGGTATTCGGGAGACGGTTTTTACGACCGAGGCACCGGGGATAGCTTCATAGGGAAGAGAGGGGAGCAAATCAGGGTTAAATTCGCCACCTCCCCGTTCCATTCTGGCATCAAAAGCCTGAACGTGACCTGGCATCGGGTTCACTTGCCAGCCATGATGTTCCCCATCGAAATCCGGAGTTATCCGTTCAATCACAACGGGCCCGCGTACCCAGAAATCCCCATTTGCAAACGTACCGGCCGTATACTCGTCATCGAAATAAAAGGTAATTCCATTGGAAGAAAGGTGATCCGTGACCAGAAGTTCACCCGGATCGATATGCACGTCTATCCCTTCACCGTCCTCATCGGATTCCTTTTTGCTGTCCGCTACCGAGCAGCTCCAAAAAAGGAGCGAAACGCTTATAAACAGTCCCAAACGCATCCATTTCATACATGCACATCTATTTTTCAAAATATGCCCTCTATTAAATGAAAAAATACGGCTCGGAAAGACTTGTTAAATAAACGATTAGAGCCGTTTACCTGGAAGAACCTCCCAGCCCGGAAATTACATCCATGACCTTATCCTTCACATCTGAAAGTGTTGTTTCTTTCACCGGAATATCCAGAAATTCACTTAGCACCCGGATGGGCCTCGGTGTTGAGCCACTTGAAAAGGCCAGGCTACGGGCTCTTCTTCTTTTTTGATCCAGAAGAATAGAAGCTCCGTTCGAAAACTCCAGCAAATACTGAAATACAAATTCTGTTTGCGTACCACCACCTCTTTTTTCGGAGCGGCGAGTTCGCTGAAGAGATTTTGAAACATAGATTTGTTTGATTTGATCCAGAGCAATGCGTTCCTCATGGGAGCCGGTCAGTTTTTTTGCTTCCTGGATGAACATATTCTGGTTCTTATCAAAGATATACGTCTTTTTTTCCACTCCGTATAATAACAAGGCCACTCCCCCTATAAAAAGGGCCACACCTAATGCAATAAGAAACCATTCTTTGTCTGTGGCCGTGATGGTGTTTACAAACAATACCGGCCCAGCGATCATTAATACAACAGAGATTACCCCTGTAATAATATGATTATACGATTTCAGTGTGAGTACATTCCCATTTGTCTCGGCTTTAAGCATAATAACCCCATTTAATAGTTACGATTCAGGGAGCATCCTATCCATCGGGAACAGCTAAGGCATTACCCAAATCACATACCGAAGTGGCTCCCTTGCTACTCTTACCCCTACCCTTCATTTAAATAAGATGAAGGTATTTAA
>JASCXY010000258.1 GCA_030012235.1 Balneolaceae bacterium ANBcel3
AGACTATGTACAAGCCGCCATCGAACACATTAATGCATTCTATCATTATCAGGAGGGGCTTGTTCTGTTTAAACCCACCCTGGCATCAGAAAAGCAATTCAGAACCGATAAAGAGGGAGCATTGTCATATTTTACGGGTGGAAATGAGCTCTATCCGGAAGATCATGGATTTGCCATAAAGCCCTGGATCTCTGTTCGATGGGAAAGTGCCGGAATCCTTATCAGGGATTCGGTTGCTTTAGCCATGGGGAATTATTATTTCACTCCGGCCAACGGCGGAGAAGAGGTTAAAGTTGAATACTCCTTTGCGTATACAAAAGACGAAGAAGGCCGTCTGAAAATTATTCTACATGGCTCTCATGTACCTTATCAACCGGATTGACGGAAGTCAGGTTGCTTAAAAATTACTGAAAGCCGGATCCAACCCAAGAATCATTTTTTTAAATGGTTGGGTCTTTGTGTCTGAAGAACGGCTATGACAGCTTCTGGGCATGGCCTGTATTCATCAAAAGTTTTCCAGAGTTATAGATAGACGCTTTAGATAATAATTGCGCAGTCGATGTATATATCAAGAATACACAATGAGCAGCAAAACCATATCAGGGTCTGTGCTTAAAAATGCCAATTATTAAAAATACGATGACTTATGTGGAATTCAGCAAGTCTGCAGAAAAAACTGATTATATTGATAACCGGAACTCTGACTATTTCAGGTTCGATTATTATTTTGGTGGGATTATTGTTGATCCGAAGCTCCATTTATCAGGAAAAAGAAACTCAATCGATGGAGCTGGTTCGGGTAGGAACATCCATTTTGGAGCACTATCATGAGATGGAACGCTCCGGTGTCTTGGACCAGAGTGAAGCCCAACAGCAGGCCATCGAAGCGATTCAGAATTTGAGATTCGGAGATCGAAACGAAGACTACTATTGGATCAATGACTTTGGACCGCGTATGATTATGCATCCGTTCAGGCCGGACCTGGAAGGAAGCGATCTTTCCTCCATCGAAGATCCGGATGGATTACGGCTTTTTGTTGAGTTTGTCCGGACGGCCCGTGAGCAGGGCCGCGGATTTGTTCCTTACCAATGGCAGTACTATGACGACGAAAATAGAATTGAGCCTAAGGTATCATATGTGGCGGAGTTTGAGCCATGGGGATGGATTTTGGGTACCGGAGTCTATATTAATGACATCCGTGAAACGGTATGGCGCGCCGGTGCAACACTGGCAATGATCTCTTTTTTTGCTATTGGATTAGCGTTTTTATTGACGATCGTATTTTCTAAAAAGCTGAGTAAGACGCTTCAGAGCACAACTGTTCGTATTGCTTCGGCATCTGAACAAGTGGCTTCGGCCTCATCCCAGGTATCCAGCGCCAGTCAGTCGTTGGCAGAGGGTGCAAGTGAGCAAGCTTCCAGTTTAGAGGAAGCATCAGCCTCTCATGAACAGCTGCAAGTTATGACCAAACAAAATGCTGAAAATGCACAGGAAGCAAACCGGCTCATGGAAAATACGCGACAGTTGTTAGGCGATGCCTTAAAGGAAATGGAAAAAATGAGTATGCAGATTATGCGTATCAATGAGTCTTCCAATCAGACGGCAGCCATTATCAAAACCATTGATGATATCGCATTTCAAACAAACTTGTTGGCTTTAAATGCAGCTGTTGAAGCGGCCCGTGCCGGTGATGCCGGTAAAGGGTTTGCCGTGGTTGCAGAGGAAGTTCGTTCATTGGCAAAACGCAGCTCTGATGCCGCTCAAAATACCACAAGCCTGATAGAAGAATCGAAAAACAACGCCGCCTCCGGGGTTGAAGTAACCGAATCATTGGAAGCATCATTGAAAAGCCTGGCCGAAAATGCAGAAAATGCGGCTGCTCTGATTACAGAAATAGCCGCATCATCCAAAGAACAATCCATAGGGTTGAGCGAGGTAAATACGGCGGTTTCTGAAATGGATAAAGTGGTTCAGGCCAACGCATCCAATGCGGAGGAAACAGCAAGTGCAAGCGAGGAGCTTACATCTCAGGCCAAAGAATTGAATCACATGGTTGAGGAATTGTCATCTATTTTAAACGGACGTCTGCAGGGTGTAAAACCTTCTAAAATAACGACCAACAATGTGAATGGACACTCGTCTCTACCACCCAGCAGACCACCTTCACGGTCTTTTACCCCAAATTATGGAACCAGTACAAATGGCTATAAGAAAAAGCAGGGATTTGATCATATGCTGATGAATAATTAGCAGATCCGGTGGAACTTTTTCCTGGGCGGCGTACTGTTTTGCACGTCCGGTATCAATATTCACAAACCAGGGTTCGTTGGGGACCCTGGTTTTTTTATATCAGCATTGTTGGCCAAGAAGGGCTCAAATGCTGTAGGGCAGCCTTAAATCGTCTTCATAAAAAGCAGTTTGTGGATTCTCTACGTATTCATTTCAATATGCAGGGCGCAGAAATCGTCTAACTGCCTGACTTTGAAGCGTATTTCGTTTTGATTATGGGACAACTCAACGTCTCCCTGACTGCGTAAAACGGAATATTTTTTCATGGATCGCCCGTCTAAACGGAGAGTAACTTCAATATCCCGAACCGGTATGAGGGTCCGCATAGGCCGTTTGGGTGCTGTTGAGGTATTTACCAACGAGCAGACATATCGACCGGGATGCGAGTACGACTGAGTCAGTCCAATGTGAACACTCTCAGGCGCATTGGTGCTGACCGGTATGTCCGGTTGTATGAGGTATCGAATACTTCGGTTCAGTGTATTTCGCAAGTCCGGGTGTCCCATGTCAAAGTTACTTTGATCCGGTTGGTTGGCAAAGTAAACGACCTTGCCTTTTCCGTAGTTGTTCACGAGAAGCGTCGGATGCGGGGTTTCCCAATCTTTAATCCAGGCTTTTTCCGGTGGTTGGTTGTGTACCCTTGGTGAGTACGTACAAATGATATTCTCCGGTTTTTGGGCTTCGCAAAGGAGCGTATAACCCGAATTCACCAACAATTCGGTAAGTTCGGCATCGGGGCGGACAATTTCGTGTCCCGGCTGTTTGATAAACTGATAACAGTCGCG
>JASCXY010000259.1 GCA_030012235.1 Balneolaceae bacterium ANBcel3
TAGTCTCCCCAAAAACCCCCTCAAAAAGCTCCCACGCCACTTTATAATCCTCCATTCGGTCGCACTTGTCGAAGGGGGCGTAGTAAGTTACTTCCTGCCCACCGTAGAGTTCGTTTTTAGAGGGATCGACGGTGTTTACGTAGGTTTCACCTTCTTTCAGGTCGCGTATGTTGTTCCAGGTTTGGCGGTCTAAACCAACACCAGATAAGCCTGGATTACATGTAAAGACAATATTTCCTTTCTTGTCATACCAAGTATCTTCTTCATTTTGTCGAAGTCTTGAAAATTGAATTTCATAAATTAGAATCAGTTCCTCTATTGTAAGGTCTAAGGCCATCGCTACAATCACATCAATTTCAATAAGTGCTTGCCTTCTCTCAAAATGATTTCTTAGAGAACAGTTTTTTGACCAATCCTTTGTTAAGGATGCAAAATCCAAAAGTCTTGCATCGCTAATACTCCAGTTAATCTTTCTGTATTCTTCCAACCAACAATTGCTCCACAAATTTGAATATTCAACAGTTAAGCAATTTGACAATAATACTCTGAGTTTTAATTCTGTTAAATATTTTCCATCAATTCCAATAGGCAGCTCTGATACATCATTACAGTAAACATCACTTTTGCCAATTGTTTTTATTAAGAAGTCAATTACAACTGATGAAAGCAACCCATTTAGCTCAATGAGATGGTCATAATCATCAAAAATCATCGAGTTGATTGAATTTAAATGGCCAACTTTAGGTGGAGCTATAGCAGAAGCAAGAGTTCTTTCTGAGGCAGTTCCGACACGTCTTCTCCAAAAAACCTTATAGTGGTCGAGATAATAGTCATTTTTCGTAATTCCCTCGATTTTTGATCTATATGTTGAAATTTCAACATTTGGAACAAAGTTGGTCCTCGGCAAGAAGTTATCACTTAAGTTTTCTAAGTGGATCTCATCGAAATGTGCACTATTATCACAAACAGCTCGAGGGTTTTTATAGAATGGATTACAAACATAAATATGAGAGCCATTGTAAATTAGTTCATATTTATCAAGGTTAGGCCAGATAGTTGACTCACTAATTGTTCCATTATCTTGTTCTTTTGTCTGATCCCACCCAAAAGATTGTTCATAAGTTAAATTTTTAACTTTGTGTGAGAATTCACTCAATTTTCGTAAAACACTGAGAATTTGTTGACTATGGATACTCACCAATTTTGCGGAAGCCCAATTCGTACCATCCTCAAATGTTTTTGCCAAAGTGTATAGCTCTTCTTTCTCGAATTTGATTATGCGATCTGCATGGGGTTCAATATTCCAAGTCCAACCTTTCCTATCGTCTTTAATTATCTGTCTCTTAATCCCACCACACAAACCATTTCCATCATGTATAAAACAAGCATCTACTGTTGATGGATGGAAGAGATTGTGTATCGAATAAAAACTTACAGAATCACCGTTTCCTGAATAAATGTTTACTGAAAAATTTGTCTGGTCATGAACATCATAAAATAGAAATAGACTATTCTTAAATTCAAAATGATACTTAATTCTATTGTAGATATAATTTCTAAATTTGCCCCCATTCGCATCTTCATAGACTCCATCTTCATGAAGTAATCCAATAAACCCAAGGGCATTTACTAACATAAGGCTGTTGTTTATTATGCATTTATATAGGTTATTTTTTTGTCCTGATAATAAATTGTAGTTAGACTTGGCGCTCAGAAATTCAGAAATACATTCTAATTCTATTTGTTCATCTAAATAACTTTTCCTCTGAACTTCGGTATGAAGATATTTGTCAATTTCTTTTCTGATTTTGGTAATAGAATCACCGCGAATAGTTAATTCTGGATGAATATCTGCCAAAGCCTCTATTTCATTAAACTGCACTTTAATCCATGGAGGATTTCCACAAATTAAATCAAACCCGCCTCGCTCATAGAACACTTCCAGAAACTCCAATTGGGGGTGAAAGAACTTGTATCTGGTACTTAGCCTCTGTACAATTTTCAGCCGTTCGTTTTCATCAAAAAAAGTGCTGCGATCCACCTGTTCAATAATGGCGCCGGTCTGCCGGGCCGTCTCTTCCACACGGTCATCAAACGTAAGCTGGTCGCCATGGTGGTGAAGCAACTTTTGCTGGTATGTGAAGCCTTTCGGGTTGTTCTCATCCAGGTTTGTCTCGAGAATTTTCAGCAGGTCGTCCAGGTATTCAATCCTGTTTGGCAGATGCTTGGCATCGCGTACATCCCAGAACCAAAGGGCGCACCAGTAGTCCATCACCAGTTTCAGCTTGTAGTAGGCCGCATCATGTTTGAGGCGCTGTTGTGCCAGTTTCTCTTTTTCGTCATAGCTGCGCAGCTCCATCCTGTGCTGTCCACCCTCTTCCAGGGCGCCGAAAATGTTGTATCGGCTGTGTGTCTGAGCATTCAATTGCTTGATGAAGCGGTAGTAGTTCTTCAGTTCCGCATCAATCCTGTCAGAAATTTGCTTAAGCTTATTCAGCTCTTCCCTGCGGAAAGGTTTGCAAAACTTTTTAAGCCAATCCGGCGTCCGCTCCACCTCTTTCTCATGCTCATCCTTCAGCATCTTAATACCGGCCGAGGCCAGCATATTTTTGTCGGGCAGCAGAAAGTGGTAGATCTCGTTCTCCCGGCGCAGGATTCCTTTTTTTCCAAACGAGAGTGGCTTTGGCCCGTTCTTCCACCACTCCTTATAAATTTCTTTCCCTTTGTTGTCTTTTTCCAGGGTGATTTCATGTTCTTTATAAACCTTCAGCCAGGCGCCTGCCACCGCATTTCCTACAGCCAGCCGATTGGCAAAAAACGGTGTTTCCATATCGCGGTGGATACCGTTCAGCCAGAGGCTCAGTTTGCCCAATTCAATAGCGGTGGGATTGATGTCCACCCCATACACATTATTAGCGGCAATATAGGCTTTCACCTTCTGCAACTCCTCCCGGTAATGATCGGGCTTCACGCGCCGGTTTAATTCCTTTTGCCGGTAGCCGAGGTACGCCTCCGCCACCTGGTTAATCATCTCATTGTGAAAAGCGGCTGCACCCATGGCCGGC
>JASCXY010000026.1 GCA_030012235.1 Balneolaceae bacterium ANBcel3
TCAAGAGGATACGTTTCATCTACTTTCAACCAGGAATGGGCCCTTGGTATGGCTGACAATGAAGCCACTGAGGCCCCTTTTATACGTGAACAATCTCATCTTTTTCACGAAATATCTTACGCGCATGCACGGGAAGTTACCCTGTTTAACCGGTGGAAACCCGGACTTAAAACCCTGATTATCGGTGTTGCTCCCAAAATCATGCTCGGCAGCCTTCATTCCGAGATTCATCATCATTCCCATCTTCATGACGAAGGCACTTCCACTACCTTCGAAGGACGTTTTTCCGGAGATTATGCAGCCTTTTCAGAGCATGTCTTCCACAGGGACTCACCGACAGCTGTGCCGGATGATTTTTTTACCTCCTCAACACCTTTAAACATTAATGGGATTGGTTTTGGGATGGATATCGGCTTAACATACATTCTGCCTTTAGGAAATGACATAGCTTTGTCCCCTAATACTCAAAGGCCCCTTAGAAAATCCATCCGGTTCAGCCTTTCTGTTACGGATCTTGGTTTTATTCGATATTCCGGCAAGACCCGGTCTTATTCCTTAGAAACAGATGAAAACACGGCATTTAATGAACCTTCAGAGCAACGCCTTCCTTTACCCGAGTACGGTCATGTTTTACATCAAATTATGGGACACGGCCTCTGGACGGAAGCAGAAATTGAAGCAGACCCATCGTCCTATTCGGTACAGCTCCCGACAGTATTGCAACTGGGTACTGCTCTTCAGTTTCACAGTGTTGTCGCGTTGCTGGATTTGAACTATCGATTTCATTCCTATGACTTTCATTCATCGGGTTGGGGGGCTTCCGTAGGCTTACAATTAAGCCCTCTCTCCTTTTTGCCTGTTATGGCCAGTGTAAAACTGGATCCTGAACGAAATCTCTATTATGATCTTCGGGCCGGGATTGACTTCGGATTATTAACTTTTAGCTGCAGTATTCGTCTGTTTTCTTATAATGACCGGCAGAATGCTCTGTTTGCTCAGTCAATATCAACGATGGGGCTACTTATTCGATTTTGACGGCTATAAAAAACACGCTCGTCATTATGGCGCACAAAGCATTCGTCCTGTGCCATTATGGCAATATCCTCGATAGGATCCTAACCCTTTAATTCTCATTATTTTGCTGTTTTTTTTGTTATCTTTTTGAAAGTAAAATAAAAAAATATGGCGTTCTGGCGGGTTTATAAGAAATAAACTGCCTTTATGTCTACTGCCATTTTGCGGTGTAATAGTTGCACTAACCTTTTCTTCAAACATATCAAGACACTCATAATCCTGAATCTTTTAAAAACGATATATGCATAATTATTTTGGACTAAAATTTTTAAAAGAAAAATTATCCGATGAAGAGTTTGATGATTTTGAACAAGCTATCCCATTGCTCTCAGAAGAAGAGGAAAAAAAGATCACCGAATCAGAGATTCCGGAAGAACTCCCCATTCTTCCCCTGAAAAATACGGTTCTTTATCCCGGAGTAGTTATTCCCATTACTGTGGGACGGGATCGTTCGCTTGAGTTGGTAAAAAAAGCCTATGAGGCGGATAAAACCATTGGTATCGTTACCCAAAGAAAGAAGGATCAGGAAGATCCCGGCCCGAAAGAACTCTACCATGTTGGTACTGTTGCCCAGATTCTGAAACTTATTAAAATGCCGGATGGAAGCAAGAGTATTGTCATTCAGGGAAAAAGTGTGTTTGAGATTGAGTCCTTTATTCAGCATGACCCCTATTATGTTGCACGTGTCAAACCCTATATTTATCAGCAGGATATTTCAGGGGTTGAACTGGACGCGGCTCTGCGTTCTGTTAAGGAAACAGCCACTCAAATTGTGAATTTATCGCCTAATATCCCTTCAGAAGCAGCTATTGCCATTAATAACATCAACAGCCCTACGTTTCTGTTGAACTTCATCAGTTCTAACCTGAATGTATCGCTGGATGAAAAACAGCACCTGCTTGAGATTAAGACCTTTTCCCAAAAAATGGAAAAGGTGATGGGATACCTGAAGAAAGAAATGCAGGTTCTCAATCTCAGTGAAGAAATCCGGTCCAAGGTAAAAACCGACATTGATAAGCAGCAGAAAGATTTTTACTTGCGCCAACAGTTAAAAGCCATTCAGGAAGAACTTGGAGAGGACAGTGAACTGGAGGACGTTCAGAAGTTGAGAAAACGTGCCAAGGAAAAGGATTTTCCGGAACATGTGATGAAAGTACTGGACAAAGAACTGGATCGGCTTGAGCGAACACCGGCAAATGCTCCCAATCACGGAGTTATTTTTAATTATGTGGAATGGCTCATTGATCTTCCATGGAAGAACTTCTCCGTTGACAAGCTGGATCTCAATGCAGCCCGAAAGATCCTTGATGAAGACCACTATGGACTCGAAAAGGTAAAGAAGAGAATTGTCGAATACCTTGCCGTACTAAAACTTAAAAAAGACATGAAAGCTCCCATTTTATGCTTTCATGGCCCTCCCGGTGTGGGTAAAACATCGCTGGGTAAATCTATTGCCCGAGCCATGGGAAGAGAATTTCAACGATTCAGTGTAGGCGGTTTACAAGATGAGGCTGAAATAAGAGGCCACAGGAGAACCTATATTGGAGCTCTGCCGGGCCGAATCATTCAGAGCATAAAGAAAGCGGGTACAAGTAACCCGCTCGTAATGCTGGATGAGATCGATAAAGTAGGTATGAACTTCAGAGGAGATCCTACTTCGGCCCTTTTGGAGGTTCTGGATCCTGAACAAAATCATACATTTTATGACAACTATCTTGAAGTCGAGTATGACTTGTCAAAGGTTCTTTTTATCGCAACGGCCAATAGCCTGGACACCATTCCAGCGGCATTGAGAGACCGTATGGAAATGATCTATCTGAGTGGGTATACCCTGGAAGAGAAACTTCAGATAGCAAAGAAATACCTGGTACCAAAGCAATTGGTAGAAAACGGACTTAAAAAGAGTCAGCTCCGTATATCCGACAAAACCCTTGTTAAAGTCATCGATGGCTATACTCGTGAGTCCGGTGTACGAAACCTTGAGCGTGAAATAGGTTCCCTTGCCCGTGGTGTTGCAACAAAAATAGCTTCAGAGGAAATCACTAAAGGCTCCATAGGCCATAAGGATGTTGAAACGTATCTGGGCAAGAGAAAGTTTTTCTCTGAAATTGCAGAAAGAACCACTGTTCCTGGGGTGTCTACGGGACTGGCATGGACCCCCTATGGGGGCGATATCCTGTTTATAGAAGCGAATGTTTCCAGGGGCTCCGGCAAATTGAATATAACCGGTCAATTGGGCGATGTCATGAAAGAATCGGCGATGCTGGCTCTTAGCTATCTTAAATCCCGGTCTACGGATCTCGGAATCCCTTCTTCTGCATTCACTCACTGGGATCTTCATATACATGTACCAGCCGGTTCGGTGCCCAAAGACGGCCCGTCGGCCGGGCTAGCCCTTTTAGCAGCAATGGCCTCTATTTTTACACAGCGCAAGGTCAAAAGTACCGTTGCCATGACAGGCGAAATCACGCTCCGGGGATCGGTTCTCCCTGTGGGAGGTATCAAAGAAAAAGTATTGGCTGCCGGAAGAGCAGGTATTAAAACCATTATCCTTCCAACAAGGAACGAAAAAGATGTGGATGAAATAGAAAAAGAGGTGATCAAGGGGCTCACTTTTTCTTACCTTGACCGGATGGATCCGCTTCTTGACCTGATTCTGGAGAAAAAATCCGTTACGGATCCTGTCCGGAAATTTGCAGCTGAGAAAAAGGATACTCCGGAGGCATAAACCCATGAAGGTTATCGAATGAAAGGAAGGGTAATTAAGGCAACCGGAAGCTGGTATACCATTCAATGCGATGACGGGCGCCTGATATCTGCCCGTTTACCCGGAAAATTTCGTCTAACGGAGAAAGAGGTAACCAACCCGGTCGCCGTGGGAGACCGGGTGCAGCTTAAGTCCGAGAAAGACGATACAGCCGTTATAACCGACATTGAAGAGCGCAAAAACCGACTGGTAAGAAAAGCAACCCACGGAAAAAAAGGTATTCAGATTCTTGCTTCCAATCTGGATCAGGTGCTTATCCTTCAATCCGTAAAAAAGCCTGAATTTAAATCCGGCTTCATAGATCGGGTGCTTGTAATGGCAGAAGCTCAATCTATCAAGCCGGTTATAGTTTTTAATAAAACAGACCTGATTGAAAAAACATCCGATCAGGAAAAACTGAATCGATACATCGGGTATTACAAAAATATCGGGTACCAGGTTCTGTTGACCAGTATTTTAGATTCAGACTCTCTGGATTCTTTTAAGGAACTTGTACATGGTAAACTATCGGCTATGACGGGACCATCCGGAACCGGAAAAACCAGCCTTGTCAATTCTCTGGATCCTGAACTAAAGTTAAAAACCGGAGAAATTAGTGGGTTTTCCAATAAAGGGAAACACACGACGACCTTCGCTCAATTGCTTTCGTTAGGTGACGAAACATATATCGTAGACACTCCGGGCATTCGGGAATTCGGCCTGATTGATATAGAGCCTTATGAAATTTCGCATTATTTCCCTGAAATGATGACGGTAGTACATGATTGTCGCTATAATACGTGTACTCATCGTCATGAGCCGTCTTGCGCAATTAAAGAAGCCGTAGAGCGAGGAACCGTTTCGGAAGACCGATACCGTAGCTATCTCAATATTCTTGATAGTATTGAGATTGAAGGCAACAAAGGATAACTTGATTTTCAGAGAACGGATATCACTTTTACTATCATTCGATATTTAAGGAGACATCATCATGGTAACACAAAATAATATGGGGAAAATAGCCTCTCTAAGTCTGCTTCTGTTTGTACTGATCTTATTCTACCCGGTTTCATCTCATGCCCAATTCAAAGGGGTTGGCGACATTTTTACTGCCGGTGAAGCGGGCCTGAATGACACAGAAATCCTTTTAAAAGAGTATTTAAGGCCCTTTGGAAGCGGGTTTGGAGCCAGTATGAATGCCGCATGGACAGACCGGGCATCTACGCATAGCCTTTTGGGATTTCATGTCAAAGTTTCTGTGTCTGCGGCCATGGTCCCCTCTTCCAACCGCTCCTTTGATATTAATGAACTGAATTTAACCACATTGCAATTGGAGGATCCGACGGCATCTTCTATAGCACCAACGTTCAGTGGTTCTTCGGATCCGGGTCCCCGGCTTACCTACCAGGTAGAAGATGTTGAACTGGCAAACTTCCGTATGCCTGAAGGAATAGGTTTACGCGTTGTTCCTGCTCCAATGATTCAGGCGGGTGTCGGTCTTATCAGAGATACCGATGTTATGATTCGATTTATACCACCGGTAAGCAACAGTGACTTTGGGGAAATTTCTCTTTATGGACTTGGTGTAAAACATGAAATTAACCAATGGATTCCCGGAGGAAGGTTCTTTCCCTTAACCTTTTCTGTAACGGCCGGATATACCTCGTTCAAGAGCAGCGCCTCTTTGTCTGCCGAACCTTCTAACTATGCCAATGCCACCGATCCAAACAATTACGGTGATGCTTCCTCCCCGACATGGGAAAATCAGGAAATAGCCCTTTCTACTAATGCTTTTTCAATGAACCTGCTCGTAGGAAGATCCTTTCCTATCCTTTCTGTATATGCCGGAGTCGGATTTGAACGATCTTCGACATCTATAGAAGTATCCGGAAATTACCCTTATTACATCCATCTCCCCGACCATCCGGTTCATGACCGACAGTTGATGGCCTTGTCGGATCCACTGGATATCTCCATAGACGGAGCCAACAAAGTACGGGCTCTGGCCGGTTTACGCATCAGTCTTCCCCTGCTCACATTCAACATTGACTATACCGTATCGGAATATTCTATTGTATCGGCCGGATTAGGCATCAGCTTCCGGTAAGGGGTAGTGAGTGAGTATAGGCGGGTTATTGTGAATACCTGCATTATAAACCAGGTAAAGAGCAAGTGAAATTCTGACAGGAAAAAGAAAAATGTCACTTGGAATAATTCGCTTATTGAACCGTGAGCTCAATATCCCTGCCGAGGTTCTTATACAGCAAGAAGAACCAGTTACATAACGGGTCCACTGAAAAAGAACACATTTCATATGCATTGATCACTTTGTCATCTGAAAAGACTTGACGATATCACCCGATCCTTCATGAAACCCGGATACGTCGAAGTAAAACTCTAAGAATACATCGGAATATTCCATCAATGTGCATCGAGCCAGTTGTCCGAAAACGCAAGCTCAACCGACAACGGCACCTTCAGAGGCATGGCCTGTTCCATAACGGTTTTCACCAGATTTGAGGCTTCTTCAATTTCGTTTTCAGGAGCCTCCAGGACCAGTTCATCATGCACCTGCAGCAAAATCCGGGTTTCAAGCCCTTTCTCCTTTATGTGCTGATCCACTTGAATCATGGCTATTTTGATTAAATCAGCTGCGGTGCCCTGAATGGGCATATTTACTGCCGTTCGCTCCGCAAAGCTTCGCACATTCCAGTTTGATGAATGTATATCTGAGATGTATCTTCTGCGTCCTGATAGCGTTTCTACAAACCCTTTTTCGTGTGCACCGGCAATGGTCTTTTCAATGTACTTTTTAATCGCCGGAAAATTGAGAAAATAGTCATCGATCATTTTCTGTGCCTCCTTATTGGGTATTCCCAGTCGTTGTGCCAGTCCAAAGGCACTGATACCATAAGGAATTCCAAAATTCACTTCCTTCGCTTTCCTGCGCTGATCGCTGTTCACTTCCTCCAGTGATGAAAGGCCAAAGATTTCACATGCCGTACGGGCGTGAATATCCTCTCCCCTTACAAACGAATCAATCATCGCCTGATCTTCTGAAATAGATGCGATAATACGTAATTCAATTTGTGAATAATCCGCAGCAATGAGGCGGGATCCTTCTTCAGATACAAAAGCCTTTCTTATCCCGCGTCCTCGTTCTGTTCGAATCGGTATGTTTTGCAGATTGGGATTCGTAGATGAAAGGCGACCGGTTGAAGTTACATGTTGATTGAAAGTTGTGTGGATTCTTCCGGTTTCCTTGTTGACCAGTTTTGGAAGGGCATCCACATACGTAGAACGCAGTTTTGCCAGTTTTCGAAATTCCAGAATCTTTGCAGCTATTTCATAGTTCGGGGCAAGCCGGTCAAGTACAGCTTCAGACGTTCCGTATTTACCGGTAGCTGTTTTCTTGCCGGCAGGAATCTTCATGTCCTCAAAGAGCACCTTTCCCAGCTGTTTGGTCGAGTTAATATTAAACTCCTGTCCTGCTATCTCAAAGATCTCTTTTTGCAGGATTATGATATCATCCGTGAGTTCTTTTGAAAACGATTTCAATAAATCCAAATGCAGTTTTATTCCCTGCAGTTCTGTCCGTGCAAGTACCGGAACAAGGGGGAATTCAATGGTTTCTGCCAGTGTTTTTTGGTTTTTATCTACAAGCTCTTTTTGAAAACATTCAAAAAGCTGCAGTGTTATATCCGCATCTTCACAAGCGTACACCATCACTTCCTCAACCGGCACCTCTTTCATGCTACGCTGATTTTTTCCTTTTTCTCCAATCAAAGTAGTGATGGAAACGGGTTCATAGGACAACCATGACTTTGACAGAGCATCCATTCCCAGTTTTTGATCGTGATTGATAAGATGCGCCGCAATCATGGTATCAAACAACGGGCCTTCAACCTTGATCCCAAATCGATGCAATAGCTGATAGTCGTATTTAAGATTGTGAGCTATCTTTAATGCCTTTTCTGAATAAAAAAGAGGCTGGAGTTCTTTTATCAGGGTTTCTTTTGAAAAAGAAAGAACATCCAGATACCAGGCATATCCCTTTTTATGAGAAAAAGAAATGCCAAGAAGTTCTGCTGTTAAAGGATCGGTCGAGGTAGTTTCAGTATCAAAACTCCAAAATTCAGCTTGGTTTACGTCTTTTATCAAGGACTTAAGATCCTCTTTTGTGGAACACAGCCGATAAGTTACCTTTTCTTTATCGTAACTTGCCAGGTCTGACTCCACCTCTACGGAATCGGCGGAACTAACCGTATCAAACAAAGACCCCTGCTGGTTATTTTTTGAAGAAGAAGGTGCTATTTCTCCATAAAAATTCCGGAGCTTTATCAATAGAGTATTAAACTCCATTTGTTTTAAGAAAGAGTAAAGCTGCTCTTTCTCTGGCACTCTTCGTTCAAGCAGCTTCCATTCCGGAGTGTCGGGTACGTTTGTTTGAATAGTGATTAATTCTCGCGACTTGAGCGCCTGTTCTCTGTTATGAAGAAGGCCTTCACGGGCTCTTTTGCCTGAGATGCTTTCAGCATTATCCAGAGCCTTTTCCAGTGACCCAAATTCATTGATGATCTTGGAAGCTCCCTTTTTCCCGATGCCGGGTACTCCGGGGATGTTATCCGAAGTATCACCTATTAAAGCGAGTACATCGATCACCTTGTCCGGCGATACTTCAAAAAAGTTCATTACACCCTGATCATCAATAACCTCAAACCCATCGCCTCTGTTCTGAGGTTTAAGCATATATACATTATCCCCTATCAGCTGCATGAAATCTTTGTCAGGGGTAACCATATATACGGTGATATCTTGTCCCGCAGCCTGTTTAGCCAGTGTTCCGATGATATCATCGGCCTCGTATCCCTCTTTTTCCAGATTATCATAGCCAAATAAGGTTACCAGTTTTTTTATAAGTGGAACGGCTTGAGTCAGGTCTTCTGGTTGTGGTGGTCGGTTGGCTTTATAATTCTCATCCATTTCATGCCGGAACGTGGGTGCATGTGTATCCCAGATGACTCCCATATACTCCGGCTTTTCCCTTTCGATGATCTTGAAAAAAGTATTTGCAAACCCAAGGAGAGCTCCGGTCGGCACTCCTTCTGAATTTTTAAGATTGGCTTTCATCATCGCAAAATACGATCGGTAAGCCATTGCTGATCCATCAATTAAAAACAATCTTTGAGACATGGAGTAAAAATAGGATTAAAAAATAAGAATGCTAAGGAGGCCGTTCATAAAAAAAGAAAAAAAAGATAACTTTTAAAGCCATATTACGATATAATACGATATTGACATAATTACCATTCCAGCGGGCCGACAATTTTTATGGCGTTAGACAATGAAACACGGGAAAGATTCGGGACACGGGCATTTTATCGTGAATATACCCGGGGGATGACACCCGACCGAATCAACCGGGAATTTCAGAATGATTCACGGAGACTGAAAGAGTTATACAATGACGCTATTGGTGTCTCGAGAAATGACCCGGAAGAGCATAAAAAACCTATTAAGATTTTTCAGCTGCTATCCTCCCTTCTATTGCGTTTAACCCCGGCAAGACGATTGGTTTTCGGGTTATCTGTAGTAGGAATGCTGCTCTATTTAATTGGTCAGGGTACTATTTCTACACTGCTTTTACCTCTTTCTTTTCTTGGAATCATTTGTGTTCTTTTTCTTGAATTATTAGAAAAATCCGATGTGAAGCAGGAAATTGATTTAGCCAGAGATATTCAAATCAGCCTGCTCCCCTCATCCGACCTGAAGTTCCATCCTTATGAATTTGCCTCTTTTGCCAGTACAGCCAGTGATGTGGGCGGGGATTATGTGGATGTAATTTCTTCTCCGGAAGGCACCTACTATATTATTGCGGATGTTTCGGGGAAAGGACTATCAGCCTCATTGTACATGGTACGGCTGCAGGCTCTGGCGCACTTAATTATAAAAAAACTAACACCGGATCCTAAAGAATTGCTGACTTATCTGAATGATTTTATTAAATCAGGAAAAAAAGATAAAACCTTTGTCACGGCATGTGCAGCATTTTTCCCAAATGATCCGTCCAGGCCGGTAACGATGTGCAGAGCCGGCCATAATCCACCCATTCTGTATCAATCAAAAAAAGAGACGTTTTGTGAGCTGCGATCCAACGGACTGGGATTAGGTATGACCGGTTCCACCATATTCACAAAACAGCTTCAATTGCTTAATATCTCTATGGAAGCGGGAGATAACTTAATATTTTATACCGATGGTTTAACGGAAGCACGAAACAAGCACAAGGAGCAGTTTGAAGAATACCGGCTTCATAAGATCATCGAATTATACGGCTCACTGAATGCGACATCTATACGGCAAAAGATTCACGTAGCGTTGGAAGATTTCATTGGCAGTGAAAGGTTATCCGATGACATCACCTATACGTGCATTCACAAGCATGCGTGAATCTCTCTTTATTAAATCTGCCGGTAGAGTATTTCTTAACAGTTTGGTCCTATCAAGAGAAGCTATGCTCCTTTGGTCTAGAAAAAAGCAAAGATGGGACCGTAACTCTCCTTATGTTTCGGGAAAACGATGTGCTATTAAAAAAAACTCCGATACGAAAATTCCGTACCGGAGTCTTAAATCTTTTAGAAGAAAGGACACTTAACGATTAGTTGCAGTTAAGTTCGTGTTCCATCTGATGCTCTGCCGGCGAGCGATAATCGCCATAGAGAGCATTTTCAAAAGCTCTGCACGCATCCGCAACACGATCCAGCCCCTTTTGAGCGAGTCCTAATTCAAAATAAATTCTTGCCATATCAGAACGGCTACCTGATTCCAGTTGTAATGCTCTTTGCGCACTGCTCAGGGCATCACTATATCTTCCGAGATAATTATATGTTTCGGCAAAACGATAATGGAGGGATGCGCTATCACCGTAGCGGGTTGCTCTGTTCAACAAGTCAAGGGCCCGGTTATAGTTTTCATTTTCTATCGCCTCAGAGGCTCTGAAAACAAGATAATCCCTGGCTGCTCTCTGGCTTCTATTAACATTTTCAGAATCGCCTGAAGCACGGGCGAGGTCAATTGAGGTATCAAAAAGCTCAAGAGCACGATCCAGTTGTCCTTTTCGCCGGTAAACAAGTGCGGACTGGTAGTATGCGTTAACATACGATGGATTTAACTCAATAGCTTTTTCATAAAGTTCCAATGCGGTATCGTTTTCCTGATCACGGAAGTATAAATTCCCCAGGTTCAGGTAAAGTGCCGGCATGTTGTTCTTTGCTCTGGCTGCTGTTTGCTCATCACCAAATTTTTCAGAAAGTCGAATAGACTCCTGAAAAGCAGAAATTGCTCTGTCCAGTTGGCGCTCCCGGACATACTGAGCTGCATATGTAAACGAAAGCCTTGGAATCTGATTGGCTATGCGTTCCTTGATATCATCGGCTTCAGAGCCCACTTGTTCTGCAAGTGCGAGCGTCTCTTTAAACAACTCAATTGCCTCGGGTATATTCCCGTCTTGTGTTGCAAGATTATGTGCCTGGTTGTAGCTGTTAATTACATCTTCACGAGTTTGGGAATAGGCCAGTGATGAAGTAAGGAACAGGACAGGAATCAAAACTGCCCATATGCGTTTTGCGGCTTTCATATTCAATAGAGTTAAGTTATTTAATTAGATTACTATGGTTATATAACGACAGAAGCGATATAAAGAGTATTTAAGAACACGACAATTTAAGGCTTTCATTGTTTTTTACCCAATAAAAAACAATTCTTAATCTTCGTAAACATATGATTGTACAGGTATAAAACCATGAAATGAGTGCATTTAAAGCCATAATTCGATCATAAAATCGATTATAGTATCCTCAAAAATTCGGCCTTAATTTGTTGGTTTCATAGAAGTTATAAATAATATTAACAGCCTCTTCGGGATCATCGGTAACATGAAAAAGATCCAGATCGGATTTATCAATGGTTTTTTCTTCAACCATGGTTTTCTTCATCCAGTCAATGAGACCACCCCAATACTCTTTTCCCATCATTATTATAGGAAACTGATGGATTTTTTTCGTTTGTATGAGTGTCATGGCTTCGTAAAATTCATCCAGTGTGCCCATCCCTCCTGGTAAGACTATAAATCCTTGAGCATACTTTACAAACATTACTTTTCTGGCGAAAAAGTAATTGAAGTTAATCTTGTAATCGCTGCCAATATACGGATTATTGGTGTCTTCAAATGGGAGTGAAATGCAAAGCCCTACAGAGGTACCCCCCGCCAGATCTGCTCCTTTGTTACCGGCTTCCATAATACCCGGCCCTCCTCCGGTGATAATACCAAAACCTATTTCGGCCAATTGTTTTGACACTTCCACAGCCATCTCGTAATAGCGGTTATCCGGCTTAAGCCGGGCTGAACCAAAGATGGAAACACATGGTCCCACATTTGACATTTTCTCATATCCGTCAACGAATTCTCCCATCACTTTAAAGACGCTCCAGACATCTCTCTCAAAACGGGCATCGTATCTGCTTTGAATTTGTTTTCTTTTCTTTTCCATAATCTCACAATGCTTTCTAAGGACTAAAAACTTAAACGTATTGAAATAATTGGTTTATTTACTGTAAACACGTGTGCCATCGGATTACTTTCTGAATCAAAAGAATGTCTTCCGGTACGAATATGTGCTGCCAGGGAGTCGCTGACATCAAAATCTCGCATATGTGCAAAAACGTAGGCATCCAGCACATTCAAACCATATGCAAGAACCACGCCAATGATCGTCATATCTCTCCTGTTTCTATAAAAATTCCGGTTGTGTCGCAGTGCTTCCGGATGAAAACCGCCCGACAGATAGTCTGGTGTCGGACCAAATTTCATATCACCATCGGGATATTGAGAATTATAATACGCCGCTCTGTAATCCTTATAGTTTTGGTTATTATGTATGGCGAAATACACCAGGCCTCCGATCATACCATATATAATAGGTACTTTCCATACCTGCTCATTGGTTACTTGTCCCCATCCGGGGATCATCAGAGATTGCATAAGCACTTTCGATGGCCTTGGAACCGTATCCTGCGCGGACTCATTAAGCAGCCATTCTTCTGAATTGCTTTGAATACGTATTTTCTGATTCGCTATTTCACGAATCTCCTTTTCAGAATATTCCGTTGTGCTCTCTGCCGGATATACGTTGTTTATCTGTGTTTTTGCTTGCAGGTGGTTTCCCGGGAAAAAGATCATCAACAAGTAAAAAACAAGAAGAGTAATACGGCCATACCCTTTCATCACGATGTCAACGGGAATCCGCCGATTCGAGAATAGCCAAAACCCGTTCGAGATCATCATCAGAATAATATTCAATTCGGATTTCACCACCTTTGTTTTTCTTTTTGACAGACACTCTTGTACTGTACTTATTTCTCAAGCGTTTGGCAATTTCCAGCAAATGTACATCTTTCTGATCTTTCTCAGATAAAAGAGCGTTTCTTTTCTTTTTTCTATGATCCAGTTTCCGAACGGCTTCTTCAATCTGGCGAACCGACCAGTCTTCTTCGATGGTTTTTTGAAGAAGTTTCTCCTGGACTTTTTGGTCTTCCACGGAAACCAGTGTCCGTGCATGTCCTGTCGAAATTTTATTGGCTTTCAATGCAGATTGGATAGATGCTCTCAGCGTAAGCAACCTTAACATATTGGCAACGGTGCTTCTGTTTTTTCCAACCTGCTTAGCAACCTGATCCTGTGTAAAACTACACTCTTCCAGTAAGCGTTTATAGCCGAGCGCTACTTCAATGGGGTTTAACTGTTCCCTTTGTACATTCTCGATCAGGGCAAATGCGATAATTTCGTCATCATCCACTTCGCGAATATATGCAGGTATTGTTTCCAATCCAGCCATTTTTGTTGCACGAAGCCTTCGTTCCCCACTTATCAACTCAAACTTTTCATTTCCAATGGAGCGCACAGTAACAGGTTGTATCAATCCGTGCATACGAATAGAATCGGAAAGCTCCTGGAGTTTTATCTCGTCAAAATCTTCTCTGGGCTGATGTGGGTTGGGGCGAATATCTTGTACCGGAATATCGATCGTTACATTCACTCTTTTGGCAGGTGGTATCGGGTTTGCGGCAGAAGAATTCTGCTGACCTCTCTCATCTCCTGATTGCTCATATTCAGGAAAAAATGCTCCCAACCCTCTTCCTAATACTTTTTTTGCCATGATAAATTAAAAAAGATGTTTCTTCTTATTTGTCCTGATCGTTATTCCGGGTAAAAACAGAACTATTTTTAAAGAGTTTTTTATTTCTGGTTATGATTTCGCGGGCAAGTGCCAGATAGTTTTTCGATCCTATGGAAACCGAGTCATAAAGCAGTACCGGTTTCCCAAAACTGGGAGCCTCTGCCAAACGAATATTTCTGGATATGACCGTTTCAAATACACGGTTATCAAAGTATCGTTTTACTTCATCTGCTACCTGGTTAGATAATCGAGTTCTTGTATCGTACATGGTAAGTACGACGCCTTCAATGTCCAGTTCCTTATTCAGATGCTGGCGAACAATTTTTATGGTATTCAGCAGCTGGCCCAGGCCTTCAAGTGCAAAATACTCACACTGAACCGGTATAAGTACGGAATCAGATGAAGTCAGGGCATTGATCGTCAATAACCCCAAAGACGGAGGACAGTCGATGATGATAAAATCATACTCGGAACGAACCTCACTAAGTGCTTTTAAAAGAATTTTTTCCCTGTTTGGCCGATCCACCATCTCAATTTCAGCACCAACGAGGTTGATATGAGAAGGGATTACATCTAAAAAAGGAAGTTCTGACTTTTTTATAGCTTCTTTTGCAGAAATCCCCTCTACCAATATCTGATATACAGATTGATCGATAGCTTTGTATTCAAAACCGGTACCGCTGGTTGAATTGCTCTGCGGATCTATATCTACAAGTAATGTAGTGTGTTCCAAAGCAGCTAAACTTGCCGCCAGGTTTACTGCCGTTGTGGTTTTACCGACACCACCTTTTTGGTTTGCTACAGATATAACTTTTCCCATAGAACGATGCAAAAGAAGAGTACAAAATAATTAGTATTGAGTATCAGGCTACAGTCTGTAAAGGTAAGAATATATTATGAAAGGTAGCAGTATAAACCGACAGATTGCGAAAAAAAAACCAAAGGCTTAAAAACTGCTATTACAAGGGTTTAACATGAGGACTATATAAAACCTGACTCTGAAACAATCCCTTGTTTTAATAACGGGTGCCCGTTAACTGGAAGTCCTGCATCATAGGTGGGATTCTGGTAGCAGGAGTAGCAGTACCGGAAGTCTTAATGGCATTTTTTCTAAGAGAGTCCGGGAGAAGGACTTTGTTATGAATCTCAAGTGCCCCGATATACATCATATTTTCCCTGTCTATCCAGGGTTGCATTTCATTGTTTGCGATGTTTTCTAATGCAACCGTTCCCTCTCCTCCGGTTGCTAATCCTTCGGTTGCATCTGAGTTAGAAGGAATGAGATATGCAAATGTAACAATCAGACTAAAAATCACTACAGCTGCAGTAGCAAACAGACCCGGATTTAACCGGCTGGTAAAAAAGGTGGTATGTTTGGATGAGTATTGCTGTGCATTTTCTAAAATATTCTCAGTAAGCTCTGCCGGTGGATGCATTTCCGGCAGATTCTTTTGAACGCGTTTCCATGTACTTTTCATACTGTGAACTTCAATGAGCCTGTTCTGATCCTTGCTCATGGCTTGTTCTACCAGCATTATTTCAGAAGGATCCAGGTCATCAAAGACATATTTTATCGATAGGTCATCGACGTTCGGCAAACTTGTTTTCTTTTTCATGTTCTTTTTCAAACATTTTTCTAAGATTAATCAAGGCGTATCGCATTCGGCCCAAAGCGGTGTTGATAGACACGTTGGTAAGGTCTGCAATTTCCTTAAAAGACATTTCATAATAATGTCGCAGCATCACCACTTCCCGTTGCTCTTTTGGGAGCTTTGAAATATGGGTCATAAGACTGCTTCTGTCTTCTCCTTTTTCCAGTGTTTCTTGTGCATCCTCCAGGCCCTCATCCGGCAAACGATCGTAAAAATCATAATCCGGATCATTCTGTGAGTTTACATCCACAAAACGTTTTTTCTTGCGCAGGAAATCAATGGTTGCGTTGTGAGCAATTCTCATGACCCAGGCAATCCATTTTCCTTGTTCGTTGTAGGTTTCATCCATTTTGGTGATCACCTTGGTGAATGTCTCCTGGAAAATGTCATTGGCTGTTTCAGCATTACCCACCATGCTGTAAATGTAGGAGTATATTTTAGACTGATGCCTTTCCAGTAATTGCTTAAAGGCATCCTGATCATTATTTCTCCGGTACCTTCGAACCAATTCATGGTCGTCGGGTTGTTGATTGGATAAATGTGGATTTCGCGACATCATATAGACCTTAACGCTTTTTTGTGACTGGTATTGTTTATTAACGTTACAGTAGAGATGTTCTATAGGCCTATGGTATTTTAATAGTTATTGGTTGTTTGTCGCATCCTTTATAACTATACAAGATAATTAAAAAACATGCAACTTTAAACGGATTACAGGACGTTCTGTTCATTTTCTACTTCATTAGACGCCTCAGGCGCGTTAAAGTTGTAACGAACGATCTCTTCCGCAGCCTTTTTACCTACAACACGTTCCAGCTCAGAAGGTTGTTGTTCTAATACTTTTTTTGCAGACCCAAAGGTTTTTAAAAGAAGCTGCGCTTTTTTCTTTCCAATACCGGGTATTTCTGTCAATTGTGTTCGAATGGTTTCACGGCTTCGAACATCTCTGTGATAGGTTATGGCAAAACGATGAGCTTCATCCCTGATTCTCTGCAGGAGTTTTAGTGCCGAAGAGCTTTTTGGAATCGTAAGGGGATCCCTGCTTCCCGGGAAGAAGACTTCCTCAAGGCGCTTGGCCAGGCCGATTACCGGAATGGTTGCATCGTATCCGGCTTTTTTCAATGATTCTACGGCACTTGACAACTGCCCTTTTCCTCCATCAATAATGATCAGATCGGGAACCTGCCCTCCTTCCTTTTTCAATCGTCGATATCTTCTTTCTACTACTTCTCTCATAGAAGCGAAATCATCCGGTCCGGATACGCTGGTAATTTTATAATGTTTATACTGGCTTTTCTTGGGTTTTCCATCTACAAAGGAGACCAGAGAAGCAACCGTATGAGCTCCCTGAAAGGTAGATATGTCAAAACAATCCATTCTTCTTGGGGGTTGAATCAGCGACAGTTCCTTCTGCAGAGCCAGAACAGCAGATGGAATTCTACCCTGTTCCGATTTCATTTTTTCGATGATTTTCTCTTTGAGCAACAACCGGGCATTAGACTGTGCCATGTGAACGAGCTGTGCCTTTTCTCCGATTTTTGGAACAAGAATGGGCACTTTTTTCTTTTTCATTTGCCAGAGATATTCCAACAAGGGCTCATCGTCCGGAAGCTCGGTGCTGCAAAAAACCTGATCAGGAATCAAGTATGCATGTTCTCCGGTATAGTAGTCTTCTATAAAGGATTGCAGTATCAGCCTTTTATCCGTTACATCCGGCTGGCTCAAGACACGGTGATACTTTCCGATGAGTTTACCTTCCCGTATTTGAAATAATACACCACATGCGGTTTTATGATGCTCATCGGATTCTATGGCAAATATATCTTTATCCAGGGCATCTTCTGATACCACTTTCATCTTTTCCGTATGCTTTTCCAGCGCCAGTATCCGGTCTCTTGTGAGGGCTGCTTTTTCATATTCAAGCCGATCGGACTGAAACTGCATTTCTTCTTTTAATTCCCGTATCAATGATGCGGTTTTCCCGCTCAGGAGTCTATGAACCTGCTGAATTTTATCTACATATTCATCAAGGGGAATATCTTCCGAGCATTTTTCGAAATAGTCCTCAAAACATTTCCCCCATTTAGGCATTCCTCTGGATGGATCCAATACCCTGGAACTGCAGGCACAACTGCACATACTAAACGCTTTCCGGATAGTTTCCAGCATATTTTTCATCATCCCAACGTAGCTGTATGGACCGTAATACCGGCTTCCATTCCGGATGATTACTCGTGTTGGAAATATGCGGGGCCTCTCTTCAGCGGTTACACAGATATAGGGATAGGTTTTATCGTCACGAAAGAGAATATTATAGCGCGGTTTATGTTCTTTGATCAGGTTGTTTTCCAGGATCAGCGCTTCTGCCTCAGAATCGGTTACAATAATTTCTATATCATCGATATTTCTGATCAGAGCCCGGTTCTTTCCTGTATGTTGTGTACTCTGATGAAAATATGAGCGCACCCGGCTGTTTAACCGCTTGGCTTTTCCAACATAAATCACCTGCTTCCCTTTATCCAGAAACAGATAAATCCCGGGTCGTCCCGGAAGATGATTCAGCTTATGTTCAAGTGTTTCTTTTTTCGGCATTCTGGATTAAAAAAACTCTTCATTTTGCTTTTCACTATCTTTTCATACACATCATGAATATAACGATCACCGGTCATGCAATACGACAAAAAAAATAAGAACCCTGAAATACCCATTCTATATGAAGACAACCATCTTCTTGTAGTTAATAAGCCGCCAGGTGTTCTTTCACAAAGTGATCATACCGGGGATGCAGATATGCTTTCCATTCTAAAGCATGATCTGAAAGTGCGCTATTCCAAGCCCGGAAATGTGTTTCTGGGCCTGGTACACCGACTGGACAGAATGACCAGAGGGGTGATGGTTTTTGCAAAAACATCAAAAGCTGCATCCCGGTTATCGCTGCAAATACGTGAGCGAACGTTTCAAAAAAGGTACACTACGGTGGTCTATTCACCAAAAATCATCCCGGTAGAAGGAGTGTATTCTCATTATCTGACCAAAGACAGCGCCTCAAAAAAAGCACATATACATAACCAGGCAATACCTGACAGCAAAAAAGCGGTGTTGGAAATATCACACGTCGCAGCCAACCACCCCTGGTATTTGCTGGACATTGACCTTCATACCGGAAGATTCCATCAAATCAGAGCTCAATTAGCTGCGCTTGGCTTTCCTGTCTTTGGCGATAAGAAGTATGGATCTACAATAAAAAATGGCGGAGATTTTGCCCTGCTTTGCCGGGAATTACGGTTTAAACATCCTGTCCGAAAGGAACCTCTGTCTTTTCGCATTCCTCTTCCGAAAAATCACCCGTGGTTGTTATTCTTTTCAGGGAAACATGAGGACGAATCAATCAAAAACCAGGGCCATTCGCTTTAGAAATTCGTCTGCACCGAGGAAGCCAACAACACGGGCTTCCGTTACTTCTCTACCGTTTTCATCCAAAAATACAATGGTAGGTACACCGGCAACATTGTAAGCCCTTCTGATTTCCTCCGATTCAGGGGAGTCAAAATGAGTAAGATCTACCTTCAGACGAACAAACTGATCCCCTTTTTCAATAACATCCTGATGAGTAAAGGTTATCCTTTCCAGTTCCAGACATGGAATACACCAGTCTGCATAAAAATCCAGCATCACCGGTTGACCCTCTAGTGCCGCTTCCTGAATACGCTCTTCAGAATACATTTCCCAGGTCATCTGTTCTTTCTGAAGGTTGTTGTACACCAATACTCCAATCAAAATGGAAAGAATCCCAAAACCCATTTTTATTTTGGAAAATACAGGTGTTCCTTTTCCCGAAGATTCCAAAAACCCGAGATAAACACCACCTATAATTAGTGCGATCGGAATAACCCAATACGCCTGGCTCACAGGGATAAAGGGCATGGCTAAATAGAACAGAGCCAGTGCAACCAAAACAACCCCAAATACTTTTTTCACCCAAATCATCCAGACACCGGATTTAGGCATTTTAGGCATTAATCCGGAGAACGTTCCAAGAATGAGATACGGAAAGCCAAGGCCAAGAGAAAGAACGAAGAACGTCCAAAAACCTAACAACGGATCACCCTGTGCACCTATAAAGGCAAGAAGCGCGATAATAGGCGGACCAATGCAGGGTGCTGCGAAAATCCCTACCACCAAGCCGGACAACCAGGTTCCAATAAAACCTGTTGATTGTCCTGAGCCAAGTTTAGAGGAAAGCCAGTAAGGTATCTGGATTTCATATAGTCCGAACATACTTAGTGCCAATGCAAAGAGCAAAAGGCCTATTCCTGCCAATACCCATGGATGCTGTAACCAGGACCCGAACAGCTCCCCGCTAAATGAAGCCAACACTCCAAGAGTACTGTACATGGTTGCAATTCCAAGGACATATACCACCGCTTTCAAAAAAACCCTGAACATATTGGGGTCATTTTGAGCTCCAAAAAGAGATACGGTAACAGACATCATCGGATATACACATGGAGTGAGATTCAGGGCTAGTCCAATAAAAAACAAAGCAATTAAGGCCCAGATAAAACCGCCTTCCTGAAACAACCGCTCTATTTCACTCTGCTCTGCATCCGTACTCGCACCTTCCTCTATATCCTCCAATTCAGAAAAAATATGTTCATTCACCTTGCGGGCGGATTTCTCTGCGTCTGATACCCGGATTTCAATGCTTAAGGGAAGATTGGATGGAGCCAGGCAGTTTTGATCGTCACAAGCCTGCACTCTGGCATACCCTTCCATTATATAGGTTCCCGGTTCCAGCTGTGAGGAGGCACGGACTTCAAGAAATACAGGGGTTCGTCCTTCATACACCAGTAGTTCTTCCCCACCGGCAAATGCAAACTCATAATAGTGCGGTTCCGGGTAATACAAATTTGAG
The DNA here is from genome assembly GCA_030012235.1 of Balneolaceae bacterium ANBcel3. Classification (GTDB taxonomy): domain Bacteria; phylum Bacteroidota; class Rhodothermia; order Balneolales; family Natronogracilivirgulaceae; genus JASCXY01. Next base: position 20,623 of record JASCXY010000026.1, read on the forward strand.
ATGATAAACCCGTCTGTCGGATCCATGGATACTTCTGTACCGATCAGGTAGTCGAGCGTAGGCCTGTGCGCATTTATATGCCAGGAGTCCTCAATATCCAGAACGATAGCGATGTAAAAAGAGCTTCCAACAGGCACCTGATCTACAGATAAATAGCTTGAAACGGTCACTTTATCATTACTGCCTCTTAGCTGTGCAGTAGCTGGCTGAAACAGAGCCCCCAAAAAAAGTCCGGCTGCCATGAGAAGCAGCATGGAGTACAAACCTTTGCTCATATATTTCATTTTTCCACCTGACTTTCTATCCGTCTATTTTTCTTTATCGACAAACTGCTGAAAAGAAAGGGATTCATAGCTTCCTGTTCCAATATATTTCAGCATTTGATTAAATGTATCTTTTGGAATGTAACCGGTCTGTGTTGCGATGGGTTCGGCATCTGGTGTAAGAAATAACGTGGTTGGATACGATACCGCGCCAAAGGCATAAGCCAGTTCCGCAGACGAATACTCCTGTCCGTTGTATCGTATACGTTCGTTTGATTCTGCATCCAATCTGACAGCATAAAAGTACGTTTCGATGGTTTCCTGTACAGTATCATTGGCGTATGTTTGATTCAGCATTCTTCTGCAATATGGACACCAATCCGTGTATATATCCACAACGATGTACTTCTCCTGAGCCGATGCCATTTCTAAAGCATCTTCAAAAAGCACCCAATTTCCTTCTGCCGATTCGGAATGAGTATGCAGCTCAGATGCTTTGCTATCGGAATCACAAGAAACGATGACCATTGCAAGTAACAGACCCGTTATAAATAAAGAACGTATATTCATGGATTATGTTTGTAAAATAACATTCAGATGGTTTTAAAAGATAAGAACAAACATGATTGTCTGAGGGTTCGGAGTTATAGGTATTCGGAACATCAAGCCAATGGCAGATGGTTTAAATCTCAGAAGCGCACTTCTAGTACGTTGTTCAGGCTGTATATAAAATCCGATGACCGAAACGGTGGTGCAGCGTCGTAGGTACTAACGAATTGCACTACAAATCTGAGATGCTGAGAAATATGGAAACGCACCTGCCAGTCAGAGGTAAACCTGGGATTAAAAAAATCCGTTGGCCGGGCCTGATAATACGTGATTGCCATCATATCCAGGCTTTCCGTGATTTTTCCCTGCACATTAAAACTTGTAGTGGATTTCAGCCTTTCAAATGTTTTGTCACTGTCTGTATCCGTGTCTTCCCACCATTCATGTTCAAACATGAGACCGGTACTTATAAACGCAGAAAAGGATTCGGAGGATATCATCCTGTAACGCAAGTTAGCTCCCGCAAGTCCTCTTCGTTTCAGTCCCCAATCCATATTATACTGTCCCTGAATAAACAATTCAGGAGCCCATCGGTTATCCCGGTATAATACTGACCGAAGATGTACATAACCATCATTGAGTACATTTTCACCCTCCACACGGAGAAAGTTATTTCTGCCGAGAAGCAGGATGTCGTGTTTTTGTCCAATGTAGGTTAAATCTGCGGTGTTATTAAACCTGGTGATTTGATTTTTATTTTTTGAAATATTCAATCCAAACCCAAGTCCGCCGGTCCAAATACCGGTGGTATCTGCAGCAACACGGTGTCGCTCTACGTTTACCACTTGTGAAAAAGCCTTTTCTGTATGAACTGCTAACACAAAGAACAAAGTAAACAACAGGTACAAATAAATTCTATTCATTCTTTTTCAATATAATTAAAGCCATTTAAACGTCATGGAGAAGCCATAGAAAGCGCCGAGTCTGGTTTTTAACACGGCGCTTTCCATTTTAATTCAGTTAAAAAATTTCATAAAACCAAGAGAACCTACTTCACCAGCATCATTTTTCTGGACGCATTATATGAGTTGGTTTCAAGGCGATAGATATAGAGGCCACTGCTCAAATTACTCCCGTCAAATGTTGCCTGATACCGGCCTCTCGACTGGGCTTCATTTACCAAAGTGGTGACAAGTCGTCCCGTAGTATCATAGACTCTAAGTGACACATGAGTATGATCAGATAATTCATAACGGATCACGGTTGAAGGATTGAACGGATTCGGGTAGTTCTGAGACAGTTGAAACTTCTGAGGATTGTCCAGGTTTTCAGAAATAGCTCCCGTTGTAGTCCATTCTCCTGCCAGATACTGACGCAGCCATTGCATTGCCGGCCGTTCGGATCCATCTTCCCGCACGAGATGCATTTCATATTGAGGCCTCCATCCGGGTGGGCGATAGTCCCAGGTAGTAATTCCCTCAACAGAAGGATGCTCCCAAAGAACCGGGAATATTCGTTGGTATTCTTCGAGTTGGCGTTGATCCGATTCCTCCTCTGTGAGATCTTCCAGCATGGGATTACCTCCGATATCCAATTCGGTGACCTGAACCGGGAGTCCCGTTTCTCCAAGCCTGTCGAGGGTTTGTTGGATATTTCTCTCGGTTGGCCTTGGGTTATTAGGGCTGCCCTGAACGGTAAAATGATGGCCTTGTACACCGATCCCGTCAATGAGGTCGCGTTCTTGTAATAATCCGATAATTTCAAGGTAACGAGTAGTATTGGTGCTGTTTCCCAGAATACCGTAATCGTTGATCATTAATTTTGTAGTTTCCGGGAAAATATCACGAGCCATTTGAAACGCATTGATAATCCAATCCCAACCGGTTTCTCCGGGTCCGCCAAGAGCATCACGATAAGGCAAGCCGCCATGTCCGGGTAATTGCTCATTAAGAACTTCAAGATATTCAATGTCCGGGTAACGCTCAGCCACCGCCCAAAACCAGTCTTCAATAGCTTCTAACTGTTCCTCTTCGGTTAACTCTTCGATCCAGCCAGGTTGTTGTGAACCCCAAAGCAAAACATGGTAACGGAAAGGAACACCGTGTCTCCTGGAGTAATTGTACTTATCATCCAGGGCCGACCAGTCTCTCACCCCTTGTTCATGCTCCACGCTTCCCCATTTTCCGGCATTTCCGGGAGTAAGTTGATTCCAGTAATAATCCCAGTACGTTAGATGACTGGATGTCGAACCCAGGAACTTATCGTGTCCATCAGCCAGGGGGATGTTGGATAGTGGGGGTAAAAGCGGGTTTATCTCTCGCACCTCTATCCAGTCGATATAAAAAATCACATTCTCCGGATTATCCGGGTGGGTAAAATGCACGGCTGCGACGATATCCCCATCCGCATTAGGTTCAAAGCCGGAAATTTCAAATACATTCCATTCGCCCGGTGTTACCGGTTGTGCCCATAATGCCTCTGTGGCTCCAAGCCCCTGGGGATGAAGCTGAATACGCGCCGTACTTTCTGCCTCTGCTTTCAATCTAAGTGAAATTCTGTAGCGTTTTTCTTCCTCCAGTTGGATGTTTCCATGCACCGCCTGTGCCGACCAGGGATCCAAAGATCCGTCGTTGTCTGTAAACGAAACTTTGAGAAGGTTATTCCCTTCATTCAGTGAGTCTTCCACGATTTCATAATCTACATGATCAAATCCATAGAACGTCCAGTTCGTAATATCATTCGAGCCGGAAATAACACCCGGTTGCGCGTCGCTGAAATCCCCGTTTATGTTAACCACAGGTTCGGCTTCATGACTATACGTATTGGGTGAAAAAAGAAAAAGAATCAGGATGGTATAAAAAAAACGGTATATCCATCGCCGGCCAGAGTGATGGCCTTTATATAAGTTTATGTAAGAAAGCTTCATATTTCGTCCATTTTGATTAAAAAACAGCAAGTTCTGCATGATAATAAAAGAATGATTTATAAAACACATAATTATCCTTTGAAGTGAACAGAGTACGAAGATTGTGATCTTAGAATAGCTATAGACAAGGATTTTATTTCCTGGACTTTGCTTTCTAACGGAACATACAGGAAGAG
>JASCXY010000260.1 GCA_030012235.1 Balneolaceae bacterium ANBcel3
TGGATATACTGCATGAAGACGATCATTTGATTGTTCTGGATAAACCCGCCGGGATGGTAGTACACCCATCGTACGGAAACTGGACGGGTACGTTGGTTAACGCCCTGCTTTATCATACACGAAAACTCTCTTCGTCCAAGGACCAGGAACTACACCGGCCCGGAATTGTTCATCGGCTGGATAAGGATACCAGTGGCCTGCTTGTGGTGGCAAAGAACGATGAGGCACATCATCATCTTTCAAAACAGTTTGCAAAAAAAACCGTCCACAGAATTTACAGGGCGGTTATTTGGGGCCTGCCACAGGCGGATGAAGGTACCATTGAGCAGCCTCTTGGCAGAGACCCATCCAACCGGAAAAAAATGGCTGTTGTGGAAGAAGGTAAAGGAAAACCAGCCATTACACATTACGAGGTTCTGGAGCGATTTGATCACCTGGCGCTTATCGATGTCATTTTGGAAACCGGACGAACACATCAAATAAGAGTTCATATGTCTTGGCTCGGACACCCGATTCTTGGGGATCCGGTTTATGGCGGTGACTCTGTTCGGTATGGTTCAAATACCGGAAGCCGGAAAACCATGTTCCAAAACTGTTTTTCCATACTGGGCCGACAGTGCCTGCATGCCCGAAGCCTTGGTTTTGAGCATCCGGAAACCGGAGAATGGCTTGAATTTGAATCCCCTCTCCCTGAAGACATGGAAACGGTAATCGAAAAGCTCCGGCGCTACTGTAAATAATATCTATTGCTCCATTTTTTGGAGCCTATTTTTAAACTTATTACAAGCATTTTTTGTATATATTCTCAAAATATTGTTATTGTGTAATTACAGCTAATTAAAGCTCGAATATATCTTCTGTGATACTTCATCACTAGTAACGGTAAGCGTCTGTTACTTTTTTACCAAGGGTGCAATGGAAAAAAAAATTACCATCGATGTTCAGTTAGACGAAAAAAATATCCCTGAAAAAATCATTTGGAATGCGGACGATCTAAAAGCATCCAATATGCCGGTCAGAGCTATGGTTTTATCGCTATGGGATCACGTCAATAAGGATACCCTGAGGCTGGATCTGTGGACAAAAGAAATGACTCGTGATGAAATGAAGATTTTCTACTATGAAACTTTGAGAACCATGGCCGACACCCTTGAGAGGTCGGTCGACGAGAAGCAAATTTCGGAGGATATGCGTGATTTTGCCGCTTATTTTGCCAAGCAGATGAACATTGCCGAAAAACCTAATTCATGATACGCATGGCTTCAAAAAAAATTCTATACATCGAAGATGATCTTGATAACCATACACTTATCAAGCTATTTCTTAGAAATACCCCCTGGGAGCTCAGCACTTCAGAAAGTGCCGGTGATGCATTAAAGGTTATGGAGGAAGAGGATTTTTCTGCTTTTATTGTAGACCTGAACCTTCAGGATCAGGGAGATGGTGCCGATGTAATTCAGGAAATCAGAAAAAAAGAGAAGTATCAGGAAACTCCTATCATTGTATTCAGCGGGTTTGATGAGCAACATTTCAAAAAATACAATGTGGATCATCTGACCCAGTCTTTTTTCCGAAAACCTACCAGCAAAAAGGTTCTTTTAGAAGCTCTTAACGATCTTCTTGGTACAGAATAGATCCATACGTAACCGCACTTTCGTGCTCCCTTTCGTCCCATAGCTGATAGCTGGTTATCGATCCCTTGATACCCGGAAGAGCTTTCAGGGCGGTATAAAGAGGTGGAAAACCACAAATCCGGTATGGATCATACTCTTTTTTCATCAACGTCAGAAGTTTGTCTGGGCGTGGTCGAAGTGCCGTCTTCAAAAATTCGCGGTCAAAGGTTTTAACTTCGTCAAATTTACTGGATGCCGGGTTGTTGTCTCCAAATTTTTTTCCTATGTGTGCCAAATCTCCGGATATTAAGAACAAGGTATCCCTGTCATTTCCATAGTTCGTTTCTAACAAGGAAGCCATGGCTTCTGTTTTATCCCCAAGATCCCCGTCTTCCATATAATATAGCTCGTCCAGTGGCCCAACCAGCATAGGAACAATAGTAAATGAATGCGACCACAGGTATTGTAAAAAAATGGCATGCAGCTCTATACTGTGTTCATTGCGGTGAGCACGATCAGAAAACGACGTGCCTGTCTTCTCTTTCGAACGCTCAATAATATCCAGCGCCTCCTGGTCTGTTTCTATCGTGCCCAAAGGGGTCTGAAAATTTTTACGTGTAACGATATACGGTTTGCCCCGGTAAATAGGATCATACATACCCGAATAGTGTGACGTTGCCAGAAGAATAACCCGCTTGGGCTGTATTCCCCTTAAAGCGCTAAAAGCCGGAACATAAGAATTAAGCCCGATACGTGGATCGATATGTGGTGCAAAAAGTGCTTTAATATTTGTTTGTCCAGATCGATGTCCGTTTTTTGCAAATGCCCGATCCATCAAATCCTGCAACTCATTTTTATTATCGGGATAGGACTGCCCAGCACAAACCGGAGGCCTTACGCGGGATTTTTCAAATCGCTCCTCAGTTTGCTTCTGGAATGCGCGAAACCAGGGTGAGTGAAGTAGACGGGCTTCATCTAATTGCCGGATAAAAAACAATATTTTTTCATCATCCATTGAGCTGCCATACCGCTGCAGCTCTTCGCTGATTTCACGTACACTGAACATACCATTCAACATCGGGAGCAGTGCCCCTATGTGTTTATCCAACAAAAACGGTTTAACCAGATAGCCCTGAGGATCGTGAAAATATATCATCTCTCTTTCTTCGTGCCTGACCGGTATCATTTCTACGCCCTGTCTGACCGGAGGTAACTTTTGATCAATGTCGTTGATCAATAGCGCTGATTTATCCTGCTTGTTATTGTGGTTCTTCATACCTGACAGTTGGTTTATTTTTTTACGTTGCTACGTGCAGAATACCCCGGAAAGTACAGGTTTTCCTGCATACTCATATCGGGAGCCTCACTACTCTGGACGATGATTCGCTGCAGTGTAAACGTTAGACAGCCTGATAAGGCGTTTTTTTATTAATAACCTTGATCC
>JASCXY010000261.1 GCA_030012235.1 Balneolaceae bacterium ANBcel3
CCGAGCTGGTGATTAAGACGATTTCATTGCACACCATAAAACATGATAACAATCCAATACCAAATTGGCCGATAAAATCATCCCGGTTTGAGAAGAGTTCCTTTTTTTTGGAAGACTGACCAATGATGGCTAAAAACTGGTGCACTTCTTCTTCGGTAAGGCCGATTCCATTGTCTTCGACTATCAGAGTGCCGGGGTTGTTTTCCGATGGTTCGTGCAGTTCAAAGTAAATGGCCCCTTCCAGATGGGGTTCCCGTTTTTTTCTGGCGGTAATGGCATCAACAGCATTTTGTAATAACTCACGAACAAAGACTTTTGGGGTGCTGTAGAGGTGATTAGAGAAGAGGTCTATCATCCCTTCAAGGTTTACCTTAAATCGTAAATCGGTCTTTTCTTGATTTGTATCCAATGTTTTTTGCAAAATTGATTCAAAAAAATGCTCGGCGACACCGGACAGATTGAGAGTAAGTGGTTTGGGAAGGCTTTATTTAATAGTGTCTTTCCGGAAACGAATGGTTCAAAAGTTAATGGGAATATTCTGTATCTGCAAATTCAGAAATAGCAAACCTAATGGGCATGAACATGTTGTAATGGATATACAGACCATGCTGTTTTAATCCTGGCGGGCTGGGTTAGCCTGTGAGCGGTTTTTATTTGGAAAGATTTTATACATGGGAACATGGCACTTGCATTGGAGCCGGGAAAATATAATGCGGTATTACCATGCTGATATAGTGGATGGTATGCATGATTTCTTTTATTTTACATCTTCTGTATGGCGAGAACAGATAGAATTTGTTCAAATGGTCGCCCCCCCTTTTTCCCGTTTCAAGTTTGGATGCCGATAGTTTCATTCAACTTTTAAAAATTGAAAAAGAATTTACCCTATATTTTGTTCAATGCAAGGAAAGCCGACATGGTTTCTTATGTTGAAGCGCATCCGGAGGATTTTGAGGAACTGATGGATTTAGCCGTTTCCGGTACCGATCATCTCTCATGGAGAGCCGCCTGGCTGTTGTGGAGCTGTATGGAAGAAAACGACCATCGGTTGCACAGATATATACCTCGTATTCTTGATGCGATTCCCGAAAAAGAGGATTCTCATAAAAGAGAGTTATTTCTGGTTTTGTTGAAAATGGAACTCAATGAGCATCAGGAAGGGATTCTATTTGACCTGTGTGTCCGGGTCTGGGAGGATACACGAAAGAAACCATCGGTGCGGCATAGCGCATTTCGGTTGATTACCAAAATAGCCAGGCGCTATCCTGAATTGATAGACGAAATAGGTTACCTCACCGAGCATCCGTATGTAGATACGCTTTCCGCAGGGGTTAAGAGATCGGTTATGAAATTAAACGATTCATTGTCAGCGTAGTTTCGATAGAGTTCAATGAATCCAACAAACATAACACGAATCAGCCGAGCATCGCATACAGAACTCCAAGTACTCCGATTCCTGCCAGCACATACACCAGCCGGGCGGGCATAACACCTTCATTTTCAGCGGCTTTACCGAAAATTCCGAAGACCAGCGGGTGGACAAGAAAGGGCATGGCGAAGACAAAGGCGATCATTCCGGCGGCTTCGGCGCCAAACATTCCTTCTTGTATTGCGGCAAAGAGGCCGAAGTGGGATATAGCCGACGCATTGGCCATTACAGCATCTGCAAGAGGCATGCCTGAAAGATCGAGCATCAACAGTCCGCCAAAGACAGCAACCAGCTGCCAGCCAAGTGAAAAGACCATCAATCCACGGATTTCTGACTGTTCACGGCCAAGAGCTCCCCGCAGCATCTTTAATGCGAAGAACGTCAACAGAAGTCCGGCAGCAACCACCAGCAGCGTGTAAGGAATGAGCAGTTTTCCCGTCGTGGCACTTGCCGCTAAAATGGAAAACACGAAGATGTGTCCGATAAACGGAATGTTGATCATAATCGGGGCGCGGATGGCGGCCTGTGATCCCAGATCGCCTGCTGTACAGGCTCCGGTAAGGCCGGAGTGAGAGAGCGAGCCAGCCATCCCGGGAGCAAGATTTCGTATGTGATTCGCATGACCGAAGAAAATCAAGAGAGCCAAACCGCCGAACATCCAGAAAAGTTGTCCGAAAAAGCCGAAAGAAAGCACGGAGGTCATACCTGTGAGCATGAACGCCTCGGCAATGCGTGATCCTCCTACCATAAAATTGGCCGCAAGAACAATGGGAATACCGGCAAATAGCAGTGAGCGGATGGTGGGGCCGAATTGCCAGCGAACCAGGATCATACCCAATGTAACCGACAAGATCATGGCAAAGAAAATCTCGGGGAGTGCAATGACCGGCCGTACCCATGTGGCAATATGAAAGGCAATTACAAGCAGCAGGATAATGGTCGCAGTCTCAATAATGCCCTTGCGGATATAGACAGCTTTATTGGTGATTTTTGCACGGTAATCAATGAGAATTACCGAGGCCACCAGGCCAATGTATCCTATCAGGGGATAAAACTGATCCAATGGCGCCCCCGTTGAATAGCCGGTGATCAGTCTTTTGATCGCTTCAATACCGGTCAGAATAAAAAAGCCACGCACGAGAAACATGAATTGGGTAGCTTTGGTCCCCAAAAACAGTTCCTGAGACGAAGGAACGACCATATCTTCGGGGTTAATCTTCTGATTGGTTAAAATCTTCCTTATTTCCTGCCCACCTACAAAGAAAGAGGCCATGAGTGCGGTAATGGTGACCCGGCTGGTCAGATCAACCATGGGAAACTCCGGGAGGCCCGGGGTTGCGAGTCCGGTGCTGACCATCACATACCCCATGGTCAGGCCAAAGACAACGATAATCAGAATAGGGGAGTAGCGGGTACCGGCAACAAAGGTGCGGGAAATGAGCACCATGGAGATCACAAGCAAAAGGGTGAGCCAATACTGGTTAAGGATATGAACGATGGCAAATTGGTCGGTGATGATATCCATGGAATTGATTTTTTCTGTGAGATGTAAGGAGCAATAGAAACGTACCAAAAGTACGACATAACAAAGAATCCTACCATA
>JASCXY010000262.1 GCA_030012235.1 Balneolaceae bacterium ANBcel3
GCCTGGCTCGGTAAAACCCGGCTAATTGATAACATTCTGCTTAATACCAAGTAAATTTCCGATCATGATGCTCGAAATGTTTAAATCTAAACTTCACCCGTTGACCGTAACACAGGCCGACCTGTATTATGAGGGGAGTATTACGATCGATCAGGAGTTATTGGATATTGCCGGTATTTATACGTATGAGAAGGTACAGGTTGTAAATATCAATAACGGCTCACGTCTGGAAACGTATACCATCCCCGGAAAACCCGGCAGCCGGGAAGTGTGCATGAACGGGCCTGCCGCAAGACTCACCAACGTTGGTGACCGGATCATTGTCATCGCTTATGCACGCATGACCACAGAGGAAGCAGAACAACACAAGCCGCGCGTCGTTCTGATGGATGGAGAAAATAATCCGGTCAAGGTTACCGATGAATCCGTTGCCGGATTTCGGTACAACCCACAACCGGAGAATTCTTAATAGCTCACTTAGAGGAGCCACCTCCTAGCTTTCATCTTTTCGATAAGACTCTACCAAATCGAAGAACCGGGCAGAAGTCAGCATTCCCCGTTCGAAATCGGCCAGATGAAAGTGTTCATTTGGTGAGTGAATAGAGTCGGTATTGAGCCCAAATCCCATGAGGATGGTCGTTGCTCCAAGGGTTTTCGAGAAATCAGCAACAATAGGTATCGAGCCTCCCTCCCGTGCAAACAACACTTCTTTTTGATAAACCTCTTTGAAGGCCGCTGCCGCCGCTTTCAGGCCATAAAAATCCAAATCCACAAGTACTGCATGTCCTCCGTGGTGTTCAGTGACATGGATAGAAACCCCTGGTGGTGCGATTTGATGTAAATAGGATTCAATTTTTTTAAAGATCTCAATCGGTTCCTGATCCGGTACCAGTCGGGCACTGATTTTTGCGTACGCTTTTGCGGGTAAAACGGTTTTTGCCCCTTTCCCCTGATAACCGCCCCAGATACCGTTTACATCCAATGAAGGCCTGCCGCTTACACGTTCCAGAGTCGAATAACCGGATTCGCCAAAGGCCTCAGGAATCTCAAGCTGGCTGTTATACGCATCCTGATCAAAGGGCAGTGCGGCATAGGCTTTTCGCTCCTTCTCAGACAATGGCCGTACAGCGTCATAAAATCCGGGTACCTGGACGATGCCCGTCTCATCTTTGAGTTTGGCGATCATTTCACACAGAGCATTAACGGGATTCTGAACCCCTCCGCCATATACGCCGGAATGTAAATCCCGGTTCGGGCCTGTTACTTCGACTTCAAGATACGTAAGGCCTCTTAAACCGTATGTGATGGATGGAGTATCTTTTGCAAACATGGCGGTATCTGAAACTAGGACCATGTCACATGCCAGCCGCTCTTTATGTTTTTTAAGAAATGGGACAAGGTTCGGAGATCCGATTTCCTCTTCGCCTTCTATGATGAACTTGACATTAACGGGAAGAGGAGTATTCGTTTTCAGATACGATTCAACCGATTTTATGTGGGTGAAGGCCTGCCCTTTATCATCACTTGCTCCTCTTGCGTATACTTTTCCATCACGAATGACCGGTTCAAACGGAGGGCTTGACCATTGCTCGAGAGGATCGGGGGGTTGAACGTCGTAGTGTCCGTATATCAGGATTACCGGCTTATCCGGACCGGCTTCGAGGTGCTCACCCAAAACGATGGGGTGTCCGTCGGTTTGTTCAATGGTGACATTATGTAAACCGGCGTTTTCCAGCTGGTTCGCCACAAAGCGGGCTGCATCCTGAACATTATCAGTATAATCAGGGTCAGCACTGATACTTGGAATTCTTAAAAAATCAAATAGTTCTTCTTGAAAGCGGCCTTGATGGTCCTGAAGGTAGGTTAAGGGAGCACTCATAACAGACGATATTAACGGATAGATTTAAAGTACGCGTATAGCAGATTCCGGAACCCATCCGGATGCTCCGTTTTGCATTCGGATATAGGCCCAGCCGGCTTCTTTTTTAGTTTCTTTGAGGCTCAAGGTAACAGTATATGCTTCGTAAGCCAAATCCGGTTGGTGTCCGGAGGGTACCGTTTCGGTTGGATAAGGGTGTAGAACGACCTCGTTTTTGATAACAACGGCCTGATGGTATCCCTGTGCCCATAGAAGGATCCCCGCAGTAGTAATTGATAAAACAGTTCCAAGGATAGCGACAGAGCCTCCGGCAAGAATGAACGTACGTTTGGGGTGAAAAAGCCAGGCCGCTATTACTGAAAGTACACCGATGTTAAGAACCAGCAGTGAAAAAAACAGCCAAAAATAATGGTTGAATTCGAATAAAAACCAATCAATAAAACTATACCAGGGGACACTTGGAAGGCGTGTTCCGCGGTTTTGGATTCGGTCATCGATATAAACCAGACCGTTAGACGCTTCCTGTGTAGTTTCCCTGTAACCGGCACTTCGGTGCAGGTAGTACGAGGCGAGGCCAATGGAATCCAGGTAGATATAACTCAATGCCATATTGTAAAACAGAGGCCCCGAAATATAGCCTTTATCTTTGATCAGGTGGAAGGAGTCCAGTGCCTGAGTGAACTCCTGCTGTTCCATTAAATAGTTGCCCTCATTGAATATGGCCTGGGGATTGATGATATCCCTGTCCTGGGCAGAAAGGTATGCCGGGCAGGCTGTGCAAAAGAACGTAGACAGGCATAAAAAAATCCAACCGATATGACAGGGAAATTTCATCATAAACGAGCTTTCAGTTGAGTCAACATATTATGAGCCTCTGTCAAATCCATAGCTACATTTTTCACCGGTGGATCCGGAGAGTACCTGATGGTTGCACATTTTTTCAATACTTTTTCTACTCTTTGAATCAACGAGGAATCTTGCGTTTCCTTTTTTAGTGCATCAATAAGGTGATTGTCTGAAATGCCGGCATTGTTGATTCCTAGCCGGCAAGTGATAAATAAAACCAAAGCACGTCGAATTTTTGAATATACAGATTTTGCATCGGGATCACCACTGCATTGGAGCAGAAGG
>JASCXY010000263.1 GCA_030012235.1 Balneolaceae bacterium ANBcel3
ATTTACATTTTTTACCGGCCCCAGATCCACGGATGCCCATGAAAAATTTCCGTGCAGGTCGATGTCAAAAGTACGCTTGTTCGGATCCACATAAGCGACAATATTGGATGTCTCAGCCAGCTCCAGCTCACCTTTGAGCATACTTGCCGGGATTGGGCCCGTCGGCGAAACCGACAATTGAAAACTCACCGGTTCGTTGGGGACTTGCGGATTATTGAAGAGAGCCGTGTATTCCAGCGGATTATCCAGATCATCTACCTTACTCACCGGCAAACCAATGCGGCCCTTGATTCCTGCCTCGGTCAGCGAACTTGCAACCAGTTCCACATGCACGGTATCAATGCTGGCGACCAGGTCGGCCACTTCAGCATCGGGAAACTGCACTACATTCGAGGCTACGGCCTTCATTGTAAGCCCCATATCATCAATAATCATGTTGTAAACGCCGATCTTGGGCTGTCCACCTGCATGAGTCTGCCAGGTTTGAGGCAGTTCCACCTCAAAAGCACTCATATAAAAACCGCGGAAAAGCTCACTGGTCTCCCCCTGATAATTTTCAGGAAAAACGATACCGGGAGGATTAAGCACATCCGAAAAATCATAAAAAATACTATCGGCGAGGATGGTCATTCCTCCTGTATCGGGAATCTCGGCTCGTTCAAGGGTACCGCCCAAAATCAGATCGGTCCAGCTGGTTCCATTGGCAGATATACTGGCAGCCACTTTTTGATTGGGATCGGTATCCGGAGAAGGAATTAACCAGTCACGCGTAAATAATGCCTGCAACTCCAGGCCATACTCACTGAATCCATCCTCATCCCACTCAATAAAACACCCCAGATTATTGGTCCCCGGCTGCTTGAAAACAAACTGGATCTGGTTGTTGACATTGCCCATGGTGATATCTTCCACCAGTTCAAACCGTCCCGTCGGAAGTTGAACCCCTGATGGGCTGAACAAAATATTCTTTCCGCGAAACCCGATACGGCTTGTACCCCAGCTTGGTGGTACCGTTTTAGCAGCGATTACATTAAACTCGGACTGATCACTTCGGAAGACCATCTCAGTGATGGCAGCCTCATTTCCGTCCGGGAAGGTCAGCCCAAGCGGCATCATCACAGGCGTAGTATATTCGGTGAGATTATTATAGGGGATGGTCTGCCCGGTGGTAGTCTCCACCCAGTCCACGACACTGTTTGCGGCCTGATTGGTAAAATTTGCCTGTGCAGCTACTTCCAATGCCCAGTCAACCGGATAAACAGGGGCATCCTCGTGAACTTCGACGACGATCTTGCCATCCACCAGACGCTTGTTAAGGTCTACAGTAATGCTGTCAAACTCTACCGCCATGCGCGCCATTAGCCAGTCAATATACACCGTGCCTTTACCGGTAAACGCCTGTCCATTGGCCACCGCTTCGGTTACAATAACCTCAAACTCTCCATTATTCCCGGCATAAAGTGTATCTGCGGCAGCAAGAAGACCCGGGGTTACCGGTTCCTCCTCCTCTTCTTCCGGCTCCCCTTCATCCTCATCAACGGGCTCTTCAGCGGGGTGTACTACAGAAAATGTCGCAATCTGTGCAAAACCATTATTCTCCTCGATATAGGGTTCACCATCAAACGAAACGGCCTTCACACTCCATACATAATGCGTCGTCTGATCCGGGGGATCGATATCCACCGGCCATAGAAACTGTGTTGCTCCTGTTACCTCCTCCTCAATCACCGGATAATTTGCCAAAAACGCCTGGGAGGGTGACTGTGGTGGCATCATTTCAGAAACCGAAATAATGTACATTACCCCTGATTCCGGAGGCGGAGCCGGAGTCATGGGAGTCCATGCAAACTGGGTCGAAACCAGCATCTCCGGAGTAAGGGTAACATTTCCAGACGGATAGACCAACTCAGGTGCCTGATAGCTGGTGATACGCATCGGACGGCAGACTTCCTGTGGTGTCGAAAGAGCTTGCCCCTGCAGGTCAACCAAACTGGTACAAAATTCATAAAACCCGGCCGGAAGCATCCCCGTCTGCACCATTCTTCGCTCAAAATCCCCTAGAAACCGCAACGCACCATAGGTGATAATCTCATCCGCCATAAAAACTTCTGTGCCCACATCCAGGCGTCTGGTCAATACCTGGCCCGTGCGAGTTTCCACCACCGGGCGCCCATCTTTTAAAACACGTACGCTTATGCGGTACTCGATCCCTTCCAGCCGTGGGTCGGTATTGGTTACCGTCAGCATCGCCATTTCCGTTCTGTTGATCCAATCAGCAACTCTTGGGTGAGGATTGGAATCCACATTGAGCGAAACATCTACTCTGGCTTCAGCGGAAGATACCATCAAAAAGAATGGCAGGGCCAAGACCATAAAAAAGCGCAGAGCGGTTCTGATAGAATTTGATTTCATATTGAGTTCTCAGAATCGGGTTTGAAGGGATACCTGAAGTCGGTTTTCAAAAATGCCGGCATCCGGGCGGGAAGAACCATATCGATACGTGGATGCATTCCAGGAGACGTTAAAATCAGCATATTCGGTGATTTTGTAGGTCGTTCTAAGCTGAAAACGCAGCCGGTGGTCCGCTGTAAACGGTTCCCGCGCGATGCGGGAATAGGTAAAACGCGCCGATGGAATAAGCCTTTGATTAAAAAAGCGGTATCGGGCATTCAGGCCGGAGGTAAAAATCCGTATCTCAGACATGGGGGCGTCATTGATAAGATACATAGCCATAGCTCCCAGGCTTAGAGGACGGTCGTGAAAAACTATTTGGTATGTGGTACTGGTACTCAGAGAAGTTGTGTTCTGAAAACGAGCCGTAAAAAGATTGAATTCGTCGAAATGGCTGTAGCTTACTGAACCGGAAAGGACATGGGTGTGCGCATCGGTTCTGATTTGATACGCAGGGCTGACGGCGATCGTGTTATGGATCATTTCAATTCGCAGGGTGTCCAGCGTCACATTGTTTCGAAAACCGTAGTTTGC